>CALXUT010000039.1 GCA_944391755.1 uncultured Clostridia bacterium | reverse complement strand
ATTTTTTCTTGTTATATCCGTATTTATCTATTACTTTTATATCAATTTCATCTTTTGGTTTATTTGACTTTTCTTTCATTATTTTTATCATTTCCAAATTATAAGTCTTTATTTCTACTTGATCTATGATAACTGTTGTACTGCATTCTTCAATCTTTACATCTCCAATAGTAACAGTAACAAGTGCATTTATCCACTACTTTGCTTACTTAAAAAGTTTCTTTGCAGCATAATATTGTCTATGATTTCAAAAGGAGCAAAATTAATAGTAATTCCATCTATGATACAATCTATTCCGTAGTCTACTTTATCTTTATTGTATTCAAAAGTTAATGAATCAAATTTCTTATCATATAAATTATTACTTTGTAAATATTGTCTGATTGTATTCATATTTTTTTCTTCTACAATTACATCTATGTCTGAATGCTCTCTATTTGATATAGTATTAGAAATTAGATATGGAACTGTGCCACCAACAATATATAACTTTCCTTTTAATAATTTGTTTGAATTTAATTTTAATATTATTTCTTTAATTTTAGAATAATTACTCATAGCACACCTCCTGAAAATATGTTTTTTTGACCTCTACTAAATTTTGTTCCAAATCATAAAGTTTTGTTAATTCATCAACAATATCATAAAAAATATTATTAAATAGTTGAAAAAATAATTAATAAAATTCCAACTATTACAAAAATGCCACCCCATACTCTAAGAACAATTTTCATTTTAGGATTTTTTAGTAATTTATCTGGAATTCTAGGACTTTTAAGCCTCATGAAAAACTGAGGAATCAAAATCATAAAAATTGCAACTATTGTAATTAACATTCCTGTAATTAACATACACTACCTCCTATTTTCAAATTGCTGTTTTTTCTACTAATTACTAGATTTTACTAGATTGTAATTTTGTTATTGATTATTTTTCCAAAAGTCATAGATTGTATAAGCAAGTTCTTTTGGATTATCAATATTTACTTCGTGTCCTGCACCTTCTATAATCTTAAATTTACTATTTTGTATTACTTTATTTAACTGTTTTGCGCTTTTTATATTTATATTATCTTTTTCTCCACATATAAGTAGTGCATTACATTTTATATTTGGTGCTTTTTCTGGAGTAGATAATTCACTCATTGATTTTAATAATCTAATCATATCTTTTTTTGGACAACCTATTTTTTCAAATATCCTTTTAGGCATAAACTTATAAATAATATTTTGTAAAGTAAATATAGTCTTTGGTATCTCGTAGGGTGTTCCTATAAGTATTACTGAATTTACCTTTTCTGGAAATTCTACTATATAATCAATGGCAAGTATTCCACCAAGAGAAAGTCCCACTAAATTTATTTTTTCATTAAAATTATTACAATAATCAGCAAATGTTTTATACATATTTTGATAATTCACCTGATAATTTTTTACAATAGAAAATAAATTAGGTGTTTCAGCATTTATTTTACTATTTTTTAATTGATTTATTACTTCATTCCAACTTGTTTCATCTTGTCCAAGTCCATGAACTAGAATATTTACCATAACAAAATCTCCTTTATATATCTTTTTTGCTCTCATTAGCCATATTCGAACATTTCCTGTCTAAACAAAAATTATAATTTGTCACTATTCTTAAATACTAAAATTGCTTTTGCTGTTCCTGTAATTGACATTGTGACTAACTCATATCCATTTTGTAACATTGCATTTGCTTTTTCTTCTATTTTTTCTGCCATATTATCTGCCTTTGGTGCATATTCTATAACAACTGTTTTATACATCTTCTTACCTCCTCTTCTAATAAATAAATGCTCTCATATACATTATTAATTTTCCACAGTAGCTTCCTATATTAATATTACTTACTAAATTCACTTACAATCCCGTCTAAATCAGAAAAATCTATAAAGCTAACTTTTTTACCATATGTTTCTATGATTGCTTTATCTTCTACTGTTTTCTTTTCTTCTGGTAAATTCTTTGCTTTTTTGTATAATAAGTTCATCAATGTTTTGTGAACAAAATTCAACTTTGAATAATCGATTCCACCTCTTAAATGAAAAATTTTTATTTTTTCTAAAATGTTTTTGGATAATTGCCTTTTTATTGCATTTCTTATATTATTAATATTTTCTGCATTTTTTGGATCTGCAAGTCCAACTGTTACTAATATAATTCTTCTGTTATTCATGTCATTTAATTTTTTGAATGTTTTTGACATCCCTAATACTCCACCTGCATATAGTCCACCTAAATAAATTATTTTATTATATTTATTTATATCATCTATTTTTTCAAAAGAAAGAGCTTTTACATTTGTTCTTTTTGATAACTCCTCTGCATACATTTTTGTTGTTCCATACTGAGAACCATATATTATAATACTATCCATAAGTACCTCCCTATCGACTTTGTTATAATTTCTATTTTGCAAATAATACTTTTTCTGACTTGTATTGTTTTATAATATATGCAAAGACTAAACTTATATAAATAATCGTAGATATAGCCATTAGCAATATATTCCATACATCTATCGTGCCATTATTAATATCTGTAAATATCAATGTAAAATTTATAAATGGGACGATTGAAAGTATTGGTGTTGTTGTTATTCCCATCATAAATGCAATCATACCAGGGAAAAATGATATAAATGTTAATGGTGTCAACGCACTTTGTGCTTCTTTAAATGTCTTTGATGTACTTGCGATAGCAATACATAATCCACTGATAAAGAATGAATATGCAATGATGACAATGACTGCAAATATGATTGTAATTGGTGAGAACATCGTATCTACACCTTCATATATTGAAAACATATTTTTCGTAACCATTAAAGCTATTATAGCTAAAATCAAACTAATGATACCTGTAATAATTGAAGATACGGTCACTCCTAAAAATTTTCCTATAATAATGTCTTTACTTTTTATTGGAAATGTCAATAATGTTTCTAGTGTTCCTCTTTCTCTTTCACCTGCTGTTGTGTCTGTTGCTGGGTATGTTGCTGAAACAGTTATCGCCATCATGATAAAAAGAAAAGCATAGTTTTTAATGTAATTTGCAAAATAATTATCTTGCTCAAGCACATTTTCTTCAACTGTTATAATACTTAACACTTCATCTGGATTTATACTATTTTCTTGTAAATAGCTTTGTTGTAAATATTGTTTATATGTATTAAAATATGTTTCCATTAAACCACTTGCAAATGTACTATTATCTGAACCATCTGTATTTATAACATATTTGTTATCTTGCTTTGTAATATAAAGATCAATTTCGCCTTCATCATATTTCTGTTTTAATTCTTCTTCATTTCCATTTATAATTTCAATATTCATTTCTTCAGCAATGCTTTTTTCTATTTCTGACATTTCATAAGCAAATCCTATTTTGTTATATTCACTCACATCTTTACTAACTTGAGCTTCAAATAAAGCTGACATTCCAATCACTAGAAGTGGTATAAATATTGGTATGATTAACATCATTGCTAATGATTTTTTATCTCTAAATAGTTCTCGTAATTCCTTTTTTAATATATTCCATAAATTATTCTTCATTTGAAACACCTCCTATCATTGTAAAAAAAGCATCTCTTAAATTTGTTGTATTAGTATCTTTTTTTATTTCTTCTGGTGTTCCTGTTTTGATAATTTCTCCTTTATTAATCATAATAACTCTATTACAAATATTTTCCGCTTCTTCCATATAATGTGTAGAATATAAAATCGTTTTTCCTTTATCTCTTTCTTCTTTGATAAAATTTAATATAATTTGACTAGATATTATATCTAGCCCTGTTGTTGCCTCATCTAAAATATAATATTGTGGATGATGTACAAGACATCTTGCTAAATTTACTTTTTGCGTTTGTCCTGTTGATAAATTTGCAATTTTATTGTATAAAAATGATTCTATTTTCAAAACATCTGTAATTTCTTTTATCCTTTTTTCACTTTCGTCTTTAGAAATCCCATATATATCACAACACATTTTTAGTAGTTCATATGTTGATAAAGTATCATATATCTTTGTATTCCCAGATAAATAGGCTATTTTTTGTTTGATTTCTATTTCATTATGTTTATAGTCTAATTCATCAAATGTGATTTTTCCTTCTGTTGGTTCTAATATTCCTGCTATCATTCTTAATAATGTTGTTTTCCCTGCTCCATTTGGTCCTAGTATTCCTATAATTTCTCCTTTTTTGGCTTCAAAGGAAATGTCTTTGTCTGCATAAAATTCTTCTTTTTCTCTTTTAGTCTTATTTCTAACAAATTTTTTTGTTACATGCTCAACTTTAATCATTTCTTTCCCCCTTTTATTTTTCCTTATTTTAATATCTGTAACTGTATTACTATATACACGAATCAATATCATACTTATCGTCAATTAAAATATATCTATTTTTGTACTTTTTACACATTTCTAAGTTATCGTTATTTTCTTCTATAAGTTCTGTTATATTTATATTTTCTTGTTTTTTTCTTTGCTCTATAATATTTTCATATTTTATAATATCATCATAATGATTTCTTATATATTTTTCTGTCATTATTAGACAGATAAATTCTATTTCTTTTAAATCATTTTCATCAAAATCTTTCTTCCAATCATAAGGTATATAACATCCTTCTATGATTATATTTTGTTTGTTCTCTATATTCGTCTTTATAATTTCTCTTACAATTTTCCATAAATATTCTGTTAGTTTTTCATCATCTTCTACTGTTAAGTTTGTATTTTTACTTCTAATAAGTCCCATTTTTAAGTGATCAATTGATAAATAGGGATATTTATATTTTTCTAATAATTTTTGTGCTAATACTGTTTTTCCTGTATGCGAACTTCCTGTTATTAAAATTATCATTTTAACCTCCTATTGGATATATTTGAATGTGCTTGATAGAAATATTAATTTCATAACTTTTCTCCTTGTATTCCTTTGAATTTTCTATCTGTTTCTTCTACAACAAGTTTCTCTGGAACTTCTGTTAAATATATAAATAAATAATTGTCTGATGTGTCTACTTTATAAATATTTCCCTCATAATTGTGATAAAGCTCTTCTATAAGTTCTTGTACATTCTCATAAGTTGCACTTCCCTCACTAGCATATTTTTTTAAATTGCTTAAATCTATAAATTCAGTACCTTCTATATCTTCCACTTCTTTTCCATCTTTATTATAATAATATGTTCCTCCATATTCATCTTCTGAAATTGTATCATCATAATTTATGTATACTCTTTCTTGTATGTTCCTTATGAATGGATTCATATAATCATAATATTTAATATAATTTGATTTCAATACTTGTCTTGTTTCTTTAATCATATTGAACCCTTCATATACTGTTTGTTCTTCTGAATTTGCTATAAACATAAAATAAAAAGCATTAATCAGAAAAAGGATAAAAGTTAAAAAAATAATAAATAGATGCACTATTATTTTTCTAAATTTTTTATCTCCATCTATATTGATTGCTATTTGAATAAACCCAGTAATTGTTCCTATAGATATTGCTAATATAGATATATTTTTTACCCATGCTAAAAAAGTAAGATTAAAAGCTTTTAATATAAAATATAGTGTTACATATATTATTAAATAGATAATTGTATACAAAAGTATACTTTTTTTAATCTTTTCCATAATCTTCTCCCATAAGTTACTTCTATAAATCATTATTTTTATTGGTTTCATAATATCATAAATGAGAGTAATTATCAATATAATTACTCTCATTGCTGTTCTTATTTCTTCTAATCTTTTTATTTCTATTTTTTTAGTTGTAGCCCGTCCTTAAAAGCCTCTCCTACTCTTTGTGTAACTTTATAGTACCCATGAGTATATGGATCAAATGCAATTGCATTAACCAATTCAATGTCAACATTTTCTCCATTCATAACACTTTCATCAGCAGTTACATTTACTACTTTTCCTATTACTCCACAGCCATATTCATCATCTTGATATTCTATAAATTCACACTCAAGACAAATAGGAAATTCATTTATGATTGGTGCATCTACATTTTCTGATTTCGTTGCCGTCAATCCACTGTTCTCAAATTTATTAGGAGTGTTATTTCCTGATACTACTCCAAAATAATCTGCTTCTACAACATGTTTGCTATCCGCAATACTTACTGTAAAAGCTTTTCTCTTTTTAATATTTTTAACAGTTTTATGTGTTTCTGTTAAATTTAATATTACTTGATTTCTGCTTAGCATTGTTCCCCAAGCTGCATTCATTACATCAACACTTCCATCTTCATTATATGTTGCAATCATTAATACAGGCATTGGAAATATTGCTTCTGAAGTTTTAATGTTCTTTCTCATTTTAAAATTCCTCCTTACATTAAGATAATGAATGTTTTTATAGTTCATCATCCTACCAAAAAATAGTTACAAATGCATTATATTATGATATAATCTTTTTGTAAAGTACTTACCTATTACCTGTTATTATTTATTTGCCTATTCCTTTTGTTCAAATTCTATTTCTATCATTAAATTACCATCTATATATTTTGCCGATATATTTCCATTATTTAATTCTACTAATTGTTTTGCAATCGAAAGTCCTAGCCCTGTGGATTTCTTAGCATTTTCAACTGTAAAATATCTATCAAAAATCTTCTGTACAGTTGTTGCATCTAATGATGTAGCTTCATTAGAAAAAGTAATTTTTCCATCTTTCGCTAATATCACATGAAAATCTCCATTACTATATTTACTTATATTTGATAAAATATTTTCAAAAACTCTTATGATTGTATTTTTATCGAAACTTCTATAAATTTTTTCTTTACATATATCAATTTGTGGTTCTATTTTATTTGCTTTAAAAATGCTATAATAATTCGCTAAAGTTTCTTCTAAAATTTCGTTTATACAATATTTTTGTTTTTCTAACTTCACTCCTATATCCATGGTTTTCGAAAAATCAAATAATTGATTGGTAAGTGCTATTAAATCATTTGTTTTTCTTTCTATTATTTCAATATATTCTTGTGTTTTCTCTTCTTCACTTTCTTTCATAAAATCTATATATCCACTTATTGCCGTAAGTGGAGTTCTCATATCGTGAGAAATATTGGTTATTAATGTTTTTAGTTCTTGATTGCCATTTTCATATTGTAATTTTTGATTTCTTAATTCTTTCAGTTCAGAGTTTAAACTATTAGCTAAATTTTTGATACTTTTATCTGATGAAGATATGGTAATTAAATGATTTGTATCTGATTTTAATATATCATTTAATTCTCTTTCAATTTCTCTTATATATTTTTTCATTGTATATATCTTCATGATTAGTAAAATACAAACTAAAAACAATATAATTATCATAATATAAAATCCAATATTCACATTTTCCTCCTACTTTAATTCTTTTTTGGAAAACAAATAGATTCCTCCTATATTGACAATACTTATCAAGATGATAGAGTAGATTGGCATTTGATATGCATATTCTGTATTATTGCTTTCTACTTCTTGAGCTTGTCCTTGTGGTATGAAAAGATAAATGGTTCTAGCTATTTTTACTTTTTGTTCTCCTGGATAATTAGGATTTGGTTCCTGACTAATAATCTGTCTGTTACCATTTTCATCAATCGAAGTATGTGTTATATATGGAGATGTATCGGCAATTAATCCAAATGAACCTTGTGCTATAAACATGGCAATAAATAACAATATACATATGGTTGTAGAAATGGTTATTTCCGAACATATCATGGCAATAAAATTGTAAATAGAACAATAGGCGATAATAATCAATATGACATTTAAAACACTCATACAAAATTGATCAAATGGCATTTGTAGTTTTCCAAACATAGGAGTTCCAATTAATAACACGATTGCTAAATAAATGAATTCGCAAAATACAGAGGTTATAACACTAATGATAAGATTTGATAAGTAAATAGATATTCTACTGTGTCCGGACAATGATTTTATTCCTAATAATCCCCTCTGAATGTTCTTTTCCTACATATATACTTACAAATATAGCAATAAAAAGTCCAATATACATGACAAATTCATTTACAAATGCATCTAATATTGCTCCACTATTTGTACTATATCGATATAAAGTATATCCTGTAATTCCAATAGTCATAAAGATAAATAACCAAAATATAATTTCTTTTCTTAATCTAAAAAATCCTGCTTTTAGTAATTTATACATTGTCTGCACCTCCTATCAAATTCAAATAATAATTTTCAAGAGATTCTCCTTTTTCATGAAATTCATTTACGATACAATTTCTCTTAGAAAGTGCAATGACAATATCTGAAACATTGATTTTTTCATAAATATCGACTATGTTTTCAGAAATTACTTTATAAGGTATTTTAATTTCTTCTAAATATTTCACACATTCCTTTATATTGTTCACATGGATTTGTGTTCTCTTTTTAAATTTTTGTTCTAATTCGTCACTACGAATTTCCTTGACAATTCTGCATTTATCTATAAATCCATAACAAGTTGCAATTTTAGATAATTCATCTAAATAATGACTGGAAATTAAAAATGTAATTCCTTTTTCTTTATTTAATTTTAAAATAAGTTCTCTGATTTCGATAATCCCTTCTGGATCTAATCCATTAATAGGTTCATCTAAAATAAGGAAATCTGGATTTCCTACTAATGCGATTGCTAATCCCAATCTTTGCTTCATTCCTAAGGAAAAGTTCTTTGCCGTTTTTTTCCCTGTTTCTTCTAATCCGACAAATCTAAGTATTTCCTGTAAATTATCAAAACTAGGAAGTCCTATTACTTTATATTGTTCTTTTAGATTATCTTCTGCTGTCATATCAAGACAAATGGATGGAGATTCAATAATTGCTCCTATCCTTTTTCTTGCTTCTGTAATTTTTCTATTTTCATTTGAAATACCATAAATAGAATAGGTTCCTGATGTTGGCTTTTGTAGTCCACAAATTACTCTAATAAGTGTTGTTTTTCCTGCTCCATTTTTTCCTATAAGTCCATAGATAGAACCTTTTGGGATATGCATATTCAAATTACTGATTGCTTTAAAATGTTTATATCTTTTTTCTAGATTATGTGTTTCTAAAATATATTCCATAACCTCCTCCTTTCTGAAGTCATTTTACTATGAAATCGTTAAGAAATCGGTTAAGAAACAATAAAGATTTCGTTAAGTTTTTATTCATGAATTTTAAACCCTATTCCCCATACAGATTCTATATATTCCTCTTTTGTTATATTTCTAATTTTCTTTCTTATATTGCTAATATGGACTTTTAAAGAATTCTCATCACAATCTAATGTATCATAACTGATTCGTTCTAATAATTTTGTTTTAGTAACAACTTGCTTAGAATTTAATAATAATTGTTCTATGATTGCATATTCTGTTTTTGTTAAATAGATTTGTTTTTCTTTGATATATAATGCATGACTATCTTCGTCTAATCTCATATCTTTGTATGTTAATTCTTTATTTTCTACTGCATTTTCATTTATTCTCAATTGAACTTTTACTCTTGCAAGAAGTTCTTTTGTATCAAAAGGTTTTGTTATATAATCATTTGCTCCATTAAGCAATACATTTACTTTATCTTCTGGAGAAATTTTGGCACTTATTACAATAATAGGCGTTTTTTTAACTTTTTTTATAATTTCTTCTCCATTTAATCCAGGTAACATTAAATCCAATAAGATTAAATCTATTTTTTCTTTTTCTATCAACAGTAAAGCTTCTGTTCCAGAATAACTATTGAGTACACGATAATTTTCTTTTTCTAACATTTCTCTTATTAAGTTATGAATGTCCATATCATCTTCTACTACTAATATTGTTTTCATGAATATGCTTCTCCTTGAATGATTTCGTTTTTCTTAATATATATCATAAAAAAGAAAATTATTCTATACTATTAGAAAAAGTAATATGTATGAGTGTATATGTAGAAAAGCGTCGAAAGTAATATCTAATTTTAAAGTTAAAGATTATATTATAAAAAGAAAGGTAAAGAGAATTATTGAAAATTTAATCTCACAAAACAGAATAAATCCAGGAGTCTAAACCCCATTTTAGATTCTATGGTAGTATGGGGAAATAATTATAGAGAAAATCAAAAATAGCAGAAGTTTTTTCTGCTATTTTAATCAATCATTTCTATTCTACAGTTTGTTTCCAAAGTCCATGTTTATTGCAATATGCATAAAGTGTAGATCCTGGTACATATGGAAATTCACATTCTGCATTTTGTTCTGGATATAGTGTTACTTTATATTCTTTATTATCTGTTACTAATGCTATCCATTCTATATAATGTTCTTTTTCCATAACATGATTTACTCTTATAAATATTCCTTCAGTCGTTTTTTCATATGTTGGTATATGTTTTTCAATCGCTGCCTCTACTGTATTTGGTACTAATGTTACCATTTCTTCATCACAACATTTTATTTTACAGTCTTTTATGACTTCTACCATTCCTCCACAATGATTACATTTTTTAATAATTAATTGTTTTTTCATAATTATCTCTCCTTTACCCATTTCATTAAATATTCTTTTTCATTTGTTGCTTCATCAACAGATTCTTCTGTAATATGAAATCCTTGTTTTTTATAAAAATCTATTGCTCTTTTATTTTTCTGATATACATGTAAACTTAATTCGTTTTTATTTTGTTTTACTATATCTATCAGTTCTTTTCCTATTCCTTTTGATTTTTCTTTTACAAAAATCCCTTCTATATGTTCCTTATCCAAACCAATAAATCCTCTAATTGTTCCTTTTTTCTCATAAACATATATTTCAGATTTTGGCAATATCTGTTTTACATATTCAAATTTACTTTTCCAATAGTTTTTTTCGATAAATTCATGTGCTTTTATATTTCCATCTAACCATATTTCCATGATGGAATCTAAATCTTCATTCTTATATTTTCTTATTGTTTTTATTATTTTACATGGATTTCCAACAGCAATACTATTGCTTGGAATATCTTTTGTCACAATACTTCCTGCTCCAATGACACAATTATCTCCAATTTTTACTCCTGGTAAAACTACCGTATTTCCACCTATCCAGACATCGTTTCCAATTTCTATTGGATACGCATATTCTAATCCCTGATTTCTCGTTTGTGCATCTAGTGGATGTCCAGAAGTATAAAATCCACAGTTTGGTGCAATGAAAACATTATCTCCAAATTTAACTTTGTTCGCATCTAAAATGATTAGATTATGATTAGCATAAAAGTTTTCACCTATTTCTATGTTATAGCCATAATCACAAGTAAATGGTTGCTCTATTAAAAAATCCCCATGAATTTTTCCTACTATTTTTCTCATTACTTGTTTTCTTTCATCCATATTGGATGGTTTTAAATGATTATACGCATAACATAGGTCTTTTACTTTTGTCCTTTCTGCAATTAATTCCTCATCATAATTTGCATCATAAATTTCTCCTGCTAACATTTTGTCCTTTTCAGACATACCTACCTCCTCTCTCGTGATACTATATCACTATTTTTTATTTTTGTACATCTTTATTTAACTTATTTTAACGATTTTTGTTGAAATATCTTTTACAAATGTTTCATCATGTTCAACAAATATTAATGTTGGTTTATACTTCATAATCGCTTCTTCTATTTGTATTCTCGTTAAAATGTCTATATAATTTAGTGGTTCGTCCCAAATGTATATATTTGCAGATTCTGTAATACTTTTGGCTATTAATACTTTTTTCTTCTGCCCTTCACTAAATTCACTCATATCTCTTTCAAATTCTATGCTTGAAACTCCCATTTTTGATAACATGGCTTTAAAGATTCCTTCATCAATTTCACTATCTCTAGCAAATTGTTTTAAAGTACCTTTTAAATCATCTGTATTTTGTGATACATAAGATATTTTTAAATTGTTTGCAATTTTTATATTTCCCTGAAATGTTATATTTTCTCCTAATAGTAATTTTAAGATACTGGATTTTCCAATCCCATTTCTTCCTATAATGGCAACTCTTTCACCATTATTTACTTCAAAAGAGATTGGTGTAAATATAGTTTTATTATCATATTTTATTTGTAAATTATCTATCCATATTAATGGATTCTTCTTATTTTCTAATGGTTTTATTGTTAAACTATCATTTCTATCAATATTATTTAATAAGTTACTTTTTTCTTCTATACTTTTTTCTATTCTTTTTTCCATTACTTTTGATCTTTTCATCATTTTAGCAGATTGATGTCCAATATATCCTTTATCCACTTTTGAACCTGAATTTGTTGTATTATTTTTCGTTTTTTCTATCTTATCAGACCAATTTGAAGTATTTTGGGCAGCAATTTCTAATCGATGGATATCTTTTTTTAGTTTTTCATTTTGTACAAGTTCAAAATTATCTTTTCTATTTTTGTTTTCTTGCCATGAGCTGAAATTTCCTTTTTGTATTTCTATATTTGTGTTATTAATAGCAATAATATGATCTACGATTCTGTCTAAAAAGATTCTATCATGAGAAACAATAATAAATCCTTTCTTTTTATACAAATATGTTATCAAGTTTTCTCTTGTTTCCATATCCAAATGGTTTGTCGGCTCATCTATCAGTAAAAAATTATTTTCCTTTAAAAATAAACTAATTAAAAGTATTTTGACCTGTTCTCCTCCACTTAACAACTCAAAATCTCTATAAAGAATATCCGCCTCTGAATTTAATAAATTTAATTCTTTAATAATTTCCCAATCTTCTACATTTGGAGCAATTTCTTGTACAATTTCTATTGCCATTTTCTTTTTATTTTTTACTTCAAATGGAAAATAATCAAATTCAACATTTTTGGATATTGTACCTTGATATTTATATTTTCCAAGTAATAATTTAAAAAAAGTTGTTTTTCCTTTTCCGTTTCTACCGATTAATCCTAACTTCCAATCTGTATCTAATTGAAATGATACATTTTCAAAAATATTTATCAAACTTCCGTCATATCCAAATGTTAAATTACTAACTTGTATCATTGACATGTTTATTCTCTCCTATTTCTTGTTTTTCGTTTATGCATGATAATATTATTATAAAACTATAGATTTGTCAATTATTCATTTCTACTACAATACCTGCGAATTTTGTCGAAATATTTTTCTTGCAATTTGTTTAAAATTGTTGTATAATATTTTTGCAATAAGTATTGCATTTATTTCATAAAAGTTTTGTTCATCATTTAGATATTCAGTTCGAAAAAATTTATTTTTATCTTCTAAATAATTTCATTTTTCTAATTGTACAAATTTATGAATTCAAATCCAATAAAATATTGCAAAACAAAGAAAAAATTTGTATAATAGGAGGTGAAAAATTGTCCATTCAATTATTAGAACTAAAAAATGATTTAGTATTTCAAAAAATTTTTGGAACTCAGAAAAATAGTCTTATAACAAGACATCTTCTATCTTTAATTCTTAATCGAGAAATATCTGATGTAAATTTAGATGCAAACAAGCGAATGCTTAAAGACAATCAAGATTCCAAAACTTGTAGATTAGATGTTAGAGTAAAATTTAATAATGGTGAAGATTGTAATATTGAACTTCAAGTTGCACCATATGCATATATGGCAGAAAGAATGTTAGAATATTGGAGTGGAATGTATGATATGAAAATTCATTCTGGCGATGATTATTCTGTCTTAAAGCCATCAATTTCAATATTAATTGCAAATTTTAAACTAGAACAATTAAAATATATCCCTAATTATCACACCATTTGGAATTTAAGAGAGAAATTTTATTCAAGTACTATCCTTACAGATAATATAGAAATGCATATACTGGAAATACCTAAAATTGAAAATTATGAAATTTTAAAAAATGACGAATTAGCTCAATGGTTAAAATTTATTGAAAATCCAGAAAATAAGGAGGTAGAAAAACTTATGAGAGAAAATAGATTTTTACGACAAGCCAAAAAAGAATTATCTTATTTAAGCGGTGATCCAGATTTTCAACGCTTAGTAGATGCTCGAGCTGGATTTTTAAAAGATATGTATAATATGAAAAAACAAGCATTAATAGATGGAAGAGCCGAAGGTATAGCTCAAGGATTAGCTGAGGGAAGGGCTAAAGGAAAAGCTGATGGACTCGCTGAAGGAAAGGCTGAAGAAAAAATAGAAATAGCTAAAAAAATGAAATTAAAAAATATGCCTATAAATGAAATAATGGAATTAACAGGACTATCAAAAATGGATATTGATTCACTATGATTTTTTAAATAAGAATACACTTGCTTATATTAAGTAAGTGTATTCTTATTTAGTAAAAAGTCCCAATAGACTAATTTCTGTTTTAATCTTTTACCTCAAATCCAGCTTCTTCTATAACTTCTTTTATTTTATCATTCTCTATTTCTTTTTGTGATTCTATAGTAGCTGTTTTATTTTCTAAACTAACATCTACTTTTGTTACTCCTTCAATTGAATTTAGTGCTTTTTCAACACTCATTTTACAATGATTACATTGCATCCCCTCAATTTTAATTGTTTTTGTCATCATACGATTTTCCTCCTTATAACTTGTTTTAAAATTCTTAAGTCTTAAAGCATTTGTAACTACACATACAGAACTTAAACTCATAGCTGCAGCTCCTATCATTGGGTTTAATTTTAGTCCCCAAGATAGATAAAATACGCCTGCTGCTATTGGAATTCCTATTATATTATAGAAAAATGCCCAAAACAAATTCATTTTTATATTTCTGATAACAGCTTTACTTAAATCAATAGCTGTTACTACATCTAATAAACTATTTTTTATTAAAACAACATCTGCTGACTCTATTGCAATATCTGTTCCAGAACCAATTGCTAAACCTACATCTGCTCTAACTAGTGCAGGGCTATCATTTATTCCATCACCTACAAATACAACCTTTTTTCCTTCTGCCTGTAATTTTGCAACTTCTTTTTCTTTGTCTTGTGGTAGTACTTCTGCAATAACTTTATCTATGTGTAGTTCTTTTCCTATATTTTCAGCAACTGTTTTATTATCTCCTG
The DNA here is from genome assembly GCA_944391755.1 of uncultured Clostridia bacterium. Lineage (GTDB taxonomy): Bacteria > Bacillota > Clostridia > TANB77 > CAG-508 > CAG-269. The sequence continues at coordinate 46,286 of CALXUT010000039.1, read as the reverse complement.
TAAGCATTACAACTTCTATATTTTCTTTTTTCAATTCTTTAATTGCTTGATAACTTGTTTCTTTAATGGTATCAGCAACTGCTATTATTCCAATGATATGATTTTTATTTGCAAAGTACAATACTGTTTTTCCACTATTTAATAATTTTTGACTTTCTTTTTGCATTTGCTCAATATCAATATGATTTTCTTGCATAAAAGCTATATTACCACCAAAGTAATATTCTCCATCAATCTTTCCTTTAACTCCTCTACCTGATATAGCCTCAAAATTATCCACATTTGTAATTAAAATTTTTTCTTCTTCTATTTTTTGCATAATGGCTTCTGCTAAAGGATGTTCAGAATTCTTTTCAAGTGTTCCTGCTATTTTTAATAATTCATTTTGATCAATAACAGAAATAATATCTGTAACTTTTGGTTTTCCTACTGTTACAGTACCTGTTTTATCTAGCACTACTGTATTTACCGTATGTAATACTTCTAAACTTTCTGCTGATTTAATTAAAATACCATTTTGAGCACCTTTACCAGTACCAACCATGATTGCTACTGGTGTTGCTAATCCTAATGCACACGGACATGATATTACTAAAACAGCTATTCCTGTGCTTAATGCAAATTCAAAACTTTGCCCTTGTAATACCCAAAATATAGTTGCTAATATCGCTATTGTAATGACAACTGGTACAAATATTCCACTTACTTTGTCTGCAAGTTTTGAAATTGGTGCTTTTGAGTTACTAGCTTCTTCTACTAATTTTATGATTTGTGATAATGTTGTATCATTTCCTACTTTTGTTGCTTTTATTTTTAGATGTCCATTTTTATTTATTGTTCCGGAAACAACTTTATCTCCTATTGTTTTTTCAACTGGTATACTTTCTCCTGTAATACTTGATTGGTCAATAGACGAATTTCCTTCTATAATAACTCCATCTACTGGTATACCTCCTCCTGGTTTTATAATTATGATATCTCCTATCATAATTTCTTCTATAGGTATTTCTATCTCTTTTTCCTCTTTTATAACAGCGGCTGTTTTTGGTGCTAAATTCATTAATTTACTGATGGCATCACTTGTTTTTCCTTTTGATTTTGTTTCTAAATATTTTCCAACCGTTATTAATGTTAATATGGTTCCTGCTGATTCAAAATAGATATCCATAGAATATCTTTGTACAAGTTCTATTTGATTATGCCCTAAGCCATATCCTATCATATAAATAGCAAATATACCATATACAATTGCTGCTGAACTACCGATTGCTATTAAAGAATCCATATTAGGACTTCCTTTCAATAGTCGTTTAAATCCAACAATAAAATAATTTCTATTTACATATACAATTGGTAATAATAACAAAAATTGAGTAAATCCAAATGTGATTGCATTTTCTGTTCCATGAAATAATGAGTTTACAATGGATGGTATTGGTATTCCAAACCATTCATTTAGCATATGATACATGGCTATATACATAAGTGGTACTAAAAAACAGATAGATATTATTAATCGTTTTTTCATTGATTTTATAACATCTTCATTATTTAATTTCTTTTCTTTTTTGGATGTTTCTTTTTTTCTTTCATCAGAAACAGTTGCACCATAACCTGCATCTACAACAGCTTTTATAATCTTATCTATATTGGTCATTTTTTCATCAAATTCTACCATCATATTATTGGATAATAAGTTTACATTAACAGTTTTTACTCCTTCAAGCTTATTTACTGCTCTATCTACATGTGCTGAACAACTGCTACATGTCATTCCTTGAATATCAAATTTAACTTTTTGCATTTTCTCCCTCCTTTTACTGTAATTTTTTTATTAATTTCATGACTTCTTCTATTATGTCTAAATCTCCATTTTGTATGTCACGAACAACACATCCTTTTAGGTGGTCTTCTAAGATGTTATTTCCCAAACTTTTTAATGCACTATTGACTGCTGCTATTTGTATTAATACATCATCACAATATCTATCTTCAGTTATCATTTGATTGATTCCTCTAATTTGTCCTTCTATAATGTTTAATCTTTTTGATAACTCTTTCTTTTTTTCATCTGTTCTATATGTTTTTCTTTGTTTATTATTGCAACATGATATATTTTCATTATCACTCATCTTTATCACCTCATCGTTATTATATACCCCTATAGGGTATGTGTCAATATAAAAAATAAAACATTTACAAACTTTTTTTATTTGTAAATGTTTTTATATTTTATCCTAAAGCAATATCTAATATCATCATAATCACAAAACCTACAGCAACTCCAATTGTACCAATATTAGAATGTTCTCCCATTTGTGATTCTGGTATTAATTCTTCTACTACAACATACATCATTGCACCTGCTGCAAATGATAATAAAAATGGTAATATAGGTACTATAAGATTTGTCAAACATATTGTTATAATGGCTGCAATTGGTTCAACAATGCCTGATAATGTACCATATAAAAATGCTTTTCCTTTTGATACTCCTTCCGTTTTTAAAGGCATAGATATAATTGCTCCTTCTGGAAAGTTTTGTATAGCTATACCTATTGCTAAAGCGAAAGCTCCTGCTATGGTAATTCCTGTATTTTCCATAAAAGCTCCTGCCAATACTACACCCATTGTCATTCCTTCTGGAATATTGTGTAAAGTTACAGCTAAAACAAGCATTGTGGTCTTTTGTAATTTTGATTTAATACCTTCTGGCTTTTCTTTATCTAAATGCAAGTGTGGTATGATACTATCTAAAATAAGCAAAAATAATATTCCTGATAAAAAACCAATTGCAGGTATTAACCATTCTATTTTTCCTTGCTCTTCTAACATCTCTATCGCTGGTAACATTAGTGACCAAATGGATGCTGCTATCATTACACCTGCTGCAAATCCTAATAATAACTTTTTTATTGTTTCTTTTATGTCGTTTTTTAAAAAGATTACCATTGCAGAGCCAAGTGCAGTTCCTAAAAAAGGAATTAATAAGCCATATGCTATTCCCATCTATTATTCCTCCTATCATTACAATTTTCTAATTTTAGCCACAAAAAATCCCTCATATTCATTCGTAGGACATACACAAATTGTTCCTTTTATAGTTACTGGCAATAATGGAATCCCGTCTATGTTTCCTATTGGAATGATTTCTGCATTACTTTTAGTAATTACTTTTTTTAGTATGTTCTCATTTTCTTGTTTAAGTATAGAACATGTTGAATATATCATTTCATTGCCTTTTTTTAATAATTTTAATGCTTTTCTTAAAAGTTCTTCTTGTATTTTTGTAGACCTTTCAATTAATTCTTTTGAAAAATCTTTATTTTTTACATTGTCTGTCCCGCTTCCACTGCAAGGAGAATCTAATAATATTTTATCAAATGAAAAGAAATCACTTAATTTTCTAGCATCTTCTATCATAATATTGGTACATCCTACTCCTTGTTTTTGCAAATTATATTTTAATCTTTCAGCTCTTATTTTATTTTTTTCACAAGCTGTGATCATTGCTCTATTGTTTGTCATTGCTGCAATTTGAGTTGTCTTTCCTCCTGGTGCTGCAGCCATATCTAATATATTTTCACCTGCTTTTGGTTCTAGTATAATCGGTGGAATCATAGAAGATAAACTTTGTAAATAGATTTCTCCATTATCATACATTTCTAATTTTTTTATTTCTTCTTCTCTTGCATTTTCTATGATGAGTGCATCTTTATACCATGTTACTATTTTAAAATGTATTCCTGCTTTTTTTAATTTTTCACATATTTTCTCTTTTGTTGCTTTTATTGTATTGATTCGTAATGTAACCAATCTTTTTTCATGATATCCATTTATTATTTGGCTTGTTAAATCTTCTCCATATTGTTCTAAAAGCATTTCTTTAAGAAATTGTGGGATAAATTCTTGCATATGTTTCTCCTTTACCTTCTTTTTACTTATATATTTTCCATTATAAACTGAATCACATTATCTACATTACTTTCTTTACTGTTTTTTTCTTGTTCTGTTAATTCCACAAAATATTTATTATGATATTCTGGAGCTATGGATATGGAATCTAATGGATAACCTGGATTTCTCTTTTCACAAACTTTATCTATAAAATAAAAATGGTTTTTATTCCAAGTATATTCTTTTGTTTCTTTTCCGTTATATATTACCATTCCATATACCCATTTGGCTGTCAACTTTCCACCATATTCTTTTACTAAACCAGTGTAGTAGTCAATCATCTCATCATCATTTAAAGTTCTACCATTTACTCTTCTTACATGGGTACCTGGTTGTTTTTCCTCTGGTAATTCTTCTATAAATAAATTATTATCCATACCAATGGTTGTTATTTTTGTAATATCATAATAGGCTTTCGCTTTTATATATGCATTTTCTAAAGCATTTTTTCCTGTTTCTTCTACATGAATATTTTTATCTATATCTTTAAGTGTTAAAACCTCTACACCTTTTTCTTGTAATTTAGGCACATATCTTTCTACTTTTGCTGGATTTGTTGTTGCAAATAATATCTTCATTTTTTATCTCCTTATTCTTTATTATTTAATAATCCATATACCATTGCAATATCTGTTGGAACAATATATTTTGCTCCAATTTCTTCTGCTACTACTAATACAAATGCACACATTGCTCTTGTTGCATACCACCAATCTGGATCATCTACTTTATTTCTTATTTCATCTAATGATATTTCTTTATAATATCTTTCTGTTTCTTTTTTTCTAGTGTCTATATCCATCATAATTGGTGAAGCATTGTCTTCATATAATGTGTTTTTTTCATATTTTATTCCTGAAAGTCTTGCAAATTTTTCATGTCCTCCACCGGCTAATATTAATATATCTGCTTTGTGTTTTGGTAAATTTAGTTTTTGTTTTATGTATTTTTTTACTGTTTCTACATCTGTTGTTGCAAAATCTTCTCCTAAATCTTTGAATTCTTGCATGATATCAATAACGCCGATTTTTGTATTGGCTGTTTCTACTATTTTTTTATCATAAATAGAAATCTCTGTAGAACCGCCTCCTCCTATAAATACACATACTTTTTTATTTACAAATCTAGTTGCTCCGAAAACGGTTAATTCATTTTCTCTTTCTTGAGAAATAATATGAAAATCTAATTCTGTTTCTTTTTTAAATTTTTCTAAAAATTCTTTTCTTTCTTTTTCTTCTAGATTTCTAAAAATACTTGTACCACACACATATATATTTTTTGAAATATCTTTTATCTTATTAATTTCTGATATAAGCTTTTCTACATCTTTTTCTCTTAATTTTTTATCTTCTGCATAATGTCTTTTAAATTCTATGGTTATCTCTTTTATTCTTTCTACATTTTTTCCATCATACTTATCTATTTTTGTACATGTAGAGCCAACTTCTATGATAATTTTATCTAATGTTTCATAATACTTTTTTAGAAAATTCCATGGTCCTGTTTTTTCTGTTATACCATTAAAATTATCATTTATTCTAGCCAATATTTCTTGTTTTGGAAACCATCTTACTTCTTCTACTTCATCTTCTTGTAATTGTATTTGTGATATTTCTATATCTTTTGTAATAATATAACATTCATTAAAGTGGTTATTAATGATATTTCCTTTTATATTACTAGATGTAGAACCAACTAAATATTGGATTTCATTTTCTTTTATTACAATTCCAAGTTCTTCTTTTGTTTCTCTTATTAATGCTTGCTTTCCAAATTCTCCTGATAAAACATGACCTCCTACTGTTACATCCCATAAATTAGGCCATAATTTTTTATTTTTACTTCTTTTTTGTAGTAAAACTTCTCCATTTTTATTAAATATAAATCCATATACCGCTCTATGCCATAGTCCTTTTTTATGACATTCTTCTCGTGATTCTATTTTTCCTGTAAATTCTCCGTTTTCATTTAATACATCAAAATATTCCATATATATTCTCCTTAATAATTATCTCATTAATTATATCATTCTTTCTCATTGCTTCCCATGTAACTCATTATTTTATCCATCATAATATCATATACTTGTTCAATTGTTTTGTCATCTGTTTTTATTTCTATTGCATTTTGTGGCTTTATAAAATTACCACCATAAATATCCACATCGTCTATTTTTCTTATATTTTCTCTTATTTTATCTATAGGTGCTGTTCTATCTTGATTCCATGCTCTATTTACTCTAGTTTCAAAATCAGAATATAAATAGAATTTTATATCCGCATTTGGAGCTATTCTTGTTCCTATATCTCGTCCTTCTATTACTGTATCATATTTACTAATAAACTCTTTTTGTTTTTTTCTTACTATCTCTTTTATTTGCTCATTTGTCGCCCATTTATTTGAACATAACGATATTTTTTCTGTTCGAATTTCTTCACTAACATCTTTTCCATTTAATATGACTTTTGTTCCTTCAAAATTTATATCTATATTTTTCAAATGCTCTATAACAGTTTCAATATGATTTATGTCTAAATTTTTATTTATCATCTCTAATGCCATACATCTATATATCGCTCCTGTATTAAAATTCTTAAAATTTAATTTCTTTGAAATCATTTTAGCTAGAGTGGTTTTACCATTTACTGCTAATCCATCTATTGCTATAATCATCATTTCATTTCCTCTCTATTTTGATATATTATAGTTAGCTTATATTTAACAATTCATTTCATATTTTTCTAACTTTTCATATAATTTTTTGAAAACTCTTTCTATCATCCATTCTTCACTTGATACTTTTTCTATATCTTCTATATCAACCCATTTCACACCACTGTTTTCGTCTTCTTTTATGCTTAGTTTTTCTTTTTCATCTACTTCTAAAAGATAAGTTACATTTAGATGTACATGAGAACCCACATATTTTCCTCTTTTTACATGTCCATTTACACATATAATTTCTAATGAAAATATATTATCATCTAGTACTTTTACATTTTTAATTCCCGTCTCTTCTTTTAATTCGCGAATAGCTGTGCCTAATAAATTTGTTTCTCCATCTGCATGTCCTCCTGTCCATGTCCATGATTTGTATATATTATGATATATCATTAGCACTTTTGTTTTTTCTTTGTTTACTACCCACGATGATGCTGTAAAATGTCCAAATTCATTATCTCTTGTAAGTACATTATCAAAGCTATTTATGTATTTTAGCATAATTTGTTTGTCTTTTTATTCTTGTTCATTATATGGTTGATATTTTTCTATTTGTTCTTTTAGTTCTTCCATTTTTCCTCCTTATATTTTTTATAAAAATAATTTGTTTTTATTGATTTCTACTTGTCGTATCATATGTCCTATATTTCCTTCTCCTGCATATTTGTCCACATCAAAAAAGTTTTCATTTTTATCTATCCAATATAATTTGTTTATTTCTTCTTTTAATTGCACATCTTTATTTAATTTACCTGCATATACTTCTAATTCCATATTTGACATTTTGTATTGAAAATTCATAATATGTGTTAATACAATATCGCTCTTTGTTATTCCTGTCTCTTCTTGTAATTCCCTATATGCAGCATGTAATTCGTCTTCATTTTGTTCTACTTTTCCTCCGACTAAATTTAATTTTCCCTTATATGGTTCTTTTTCTCTTTTACACATCAATATTTTGTTTTCTTCGTTACTATAAACTAATATTACATTTAATTTCTTCATATCAACACACCTCAAATTTTACATACATAATATACCATAAGCTCATTAATTTCTCAATTAAAATCTATTTTTCTTCTCTGTACCATTTCGCAAATTCTCTCATAGAATCCACAGATTTATATTTGACTCTTGTTGCTCTTTCTTCATCTGTCATCTCTGCTAATGTTTTATTGTATCCAAGGGGTTTATATATGTACCATAAATCTGACCATTTCTTATTTGTGTCTTTTCCTAGAATTTCTTTCGATAGTGTTCCTTCATGTTTTCCCATAAATTGATGCAATTCTTTTCCATCATAATAAGATAAACATTCCGTAAATCTACAATCTCTATTTTCTTTTCCTTCCATTAATTTCAATATTCCTTGTATTCCTATTGTTTCTAATGCAAAGTTTACAAATGCTTTTGGAAATCCATCTAATTCATCTATCCAAAAACCACAATCTAAAGAAATACATGGCTTGTTTACTAATTTATAGGCTTCCATCACTTTATGTTTTGATATATATTTAATGTCATCACTTCTTGGTTCTTCTAGTTCATATTCAAATATTTGAAAATCTATCTCTTCTAATTGTTTTTTAGCTGATTCAATTTTTCCTTTATTATGTGTTACAAATACAACTTCTTCCATTTTGTTCCTCCGAATTTATAATATATTTTTTAGTTCTAATAAATCGTTTATTTCATAGTTTATTTTATAATTATTGTTTTCCAATTGTTATAATATATATTTCATATCCTCCATTTTTCATTCTCTATAATCCATTTTATATCTTCAATAGATTTATCAATATTAAATCTCCCATTTCCTACTGGATAATAAACAGAATAAAACTTATATTCTTTCCCCATAATATCATACTTAAATAATTTTTTTCTACTTTGTGAAACAGATATTTTTTGGTTTAGAACAATAGAACTAACTTGATTTCCAAATAGAACGATTACTTTCGGATCTATAATTTCTATTTCTTGTTTTAACAAATCTAAATATTCTTTATAAACACTATCTGGCAGTTCTCTTGCATCTACTTGCGTACATTTTCCTAGATTTGTTATAAAGTATTTATGTACTTTTACATCTTCATATACTTTATCTGCAAATTTTTCTGTCCATTCACTACTTTTCTTTATTTTTATTTCTTTATAAATATCTTCATTCATCAAATTTAATTGATAAAATAAATCCCAAATATTTTTAGTTCCTATCCAAGGAGATTTTATTCCTTTCCATTCTTTTGATGATGCTATATTTTTTCCTGTTGGATTCATGAATACAAAGCATATATCTGGATTATTGGTGCATCCTCCGTTATAAATGGAATCCAATTCTTTTGCTCCGTATTTTTTCTGCAATTTATCATATTTTATTTTTAAATCTTCTAATTTCATTTTCATTATAATAAGTTAATTCTATATTCTTATATCTTTTTACTTTTCCTCTTATACTAGGTACACTCATACATCCTTCATATTGTGTATCTGTATCTTCGGATAACTTTTTCCAAGTCGGATTTATCATTGCTGTTATTGGTATTTCTTCTGCATCATTATATTTTATGTTTTCCTTTTTTGCTCCTACCACAATAATTCTCTTATTTACAGCAATTTGAGGTACTGCTATTCCTAGTCCAGTTCCAAATTTTAATGTTTCCGTTAAGTCTTCTATAATGTCTAAAATTTTATTATCTATATTTTTTATATCCACATCTTCTGATATTTTTTCAAGTATTGGATCTCCTACTTCCCTCACTTTTAAAACTTTTCCCATATTTTCACCTCCACTAAACACTTTTTCATAAAACTACTATCTTTATTTATCATCCCCTTTTTTTAAACTCATTTTTTCTACTTTTGAAGAAATTATAAAAATAACATTTTCAAGTTCACTCTACTTTTGAACTTTATAATCTTTTTCAGGAGTTTCCCACAATAATTTAGCACCTTCTTCTTTTTCTTTTTTCGTCGCATTTAATTGCTTCGTATCTTTTAAAACTTTACCAACAAATACATAAGAAATCTGCTTAAAATTATTTAATGACTTATATTCCTCTGTTGTTCCTAAATTTTCTATTATTTTTATTTCGCAACCAGTTTCTTCTAGTATTTCTCTTTTGAATGCTTCCTCTGGATTTTCTTCTCCTTCTAATCCTCCTCCTGGTAATTTATACTCATTTTTCTTACTCTTGTTAAATATAGCAATTTTCCCGTCTTCTCTTATAACAATCCCTCTTGCTCCTAATCTTAATTTAGGATTATCCATATTCATACTTTTTTCTCCAACATCTTCATCTGTTATCTTACAAATTAATTTCATATTCTTACACCTCTAATTTTCTGTCTACACTATATCACAAATTTACATTTTCCTCAATAAATTCATTAAACTTCATACTTAATAAATTGAAATCTTGATCCAAAAAAAGTACCTATTTTACAAGGCACTTTACTTAAAATTTTTTAGTGTATTCTATTTGCTATTAAATTTAGTAATTATTAGAAATTCTTTAGTTCTAAAACTGCCACACACTCCACATGGCTGGTAAAAGGAAACATATCAACAGGCGTAATAGATTTTACTTCATATAAGTCCTCAAAATCAGATAAATCCCTAATCAAAGTAGCAGGATTACAACTAATATACACTATTTTTTTAGGTTTGATTTTCAAAATATTATGGATACTCTTTTTATCTAATCCTTTTCTAGGAGGATCAAACATAACAATATCCGGAATAATCTTTTTATTATGTATCATATCCTCTAGAACAATTTCGACATCCCCATCGTAAAATTCAACATTTTCAATATGATTATTTTTCACATTTTCTTTTGCCATTTCTACCGCTTCTTTTACAATTTCAATTCCATAGACTTTTTTAGCAAATTTCGCCATAAATAATGAAATTGTACCAATTCCGCAATATAAATCAAATACAACATCATCTTTTGAAATATTCGCAGCCTTTACCCCAATATTATATAGTTTCTCCGCTTGAATAGGATTTACCTGGAAAAAAGATAGTGGAGAAATTTTGAATCTATATTCCCCTAGAATATCTTCTATATAACCATTTCCAAATATATTTATATTTTGTTCTCCTAAAATCACATTTGTATTTTTTGTATTGATATTTTTTACAATGGTTTTTATATTGGAAAATCTTTGTACTAAAGCACTTTTTAGTTCGTTTTCTTTTGGAATATTTTTACCATTTATAACAAATATACACATAATTTCATTTGTTTTTATTCCCACTTTTATGACGATATGCCTAAATAGTCCTTTTTGTGTTTCTTCATTATAAATACTTATATGATTTTGTTTTATAAATTGTAAAACATATTTTGCAATTTCTTCTGATTGTGGATTTTGAATGAAACAGTTTTCCATTGGAATTACTTCATGCGTTCTATTTGCAAAAACACCTATTACTGGGTCTCCATTTTTATCAATTCCTAATGGATATTGTGCTTTATTTCTGTAATGATATGGTTTATCCATCCCAATAGTTTTGTCTACTTGAATTTTATTTTTTAAAGTTTTATTTACTAAACTTTGGACTGCATTTTGTTTCATCTTCAAAGTTTCTTCATACTGTATATGTCTTAAATTACATCCACCACATCTCTTATAAGTAATACAGTCTGCATCTTGTCTTTTTTCTGATTTTTCTAAAATTTCTAAAATTTTTCCAAATGCATGTGAAGATAATACTTTTACAATTAGGATTTTTATTTTTTCTCCTTTTATAGCTCCAGGAATAAATACTGTGAAATTGTCTATTTTGGCAATTCCTTCTCCTTCAAACCCATTGTCTATTATATCTACTATATATTCTTGATTCTTTTTGATTTCCATCTTTTCTCCTTTTATTGTTTCTAAATGACATTGCATTTATACTCTATATTTAGCTTAAACGACACATTAGCCAAAGTAATGTGCCGCTTGTTTTACAAGTAATATTTTATCATGCACATGTTGTTTTGTCAATTTTCCCCACAAAAAGTTTATATTAACATAAAAAGTAAAGAAGCATATTATTCCTAAAAACAATATGCTCCTCTGACCTATCTTTTCATATATTAAAAAATAATTTTAAATCCATTCATTTTATTTATATATTAATTAAAATATATATTGTAAATTATAATTTATAAACAATCAATAATTTGTAAATTGGCAAATACCCTAACAGGCTCAATACTTATATTTGCTCATCTTTTTAACAAATAATTTTCACCAATATAGAATATGAAAAGATAGGATAGGCTGTTTGTTCTTTCACATTTACCTTACTGAATACCTTTGTAAGCACCTATATTTTATATATTTATGTCAAATTCTATGGAATTTAGTTTTGATATTTCAAAGTCTGTATCTTGTATTTTTTTCTCTAGTTTATCATATTCTTGTTTCAATTTGTTTACATCATAATTCACCGTTTTACATTCAAAATAGGAATTATTGACTTCTGTAACTCTTCTTTTGCTATCTCTCTGAGATATTAGATAATTATATATTGTCTTCATTTTTCTTAAATTTGTATTATCTACAATAGCTTCTTGAATTGTTCTTCCATCTGGTAATTTAAATGTGTTGTTTTTCTCATAGATGGTTGCCTTTATTTTTGTAATTTTTTCTTGTGTTTTTTTGTATTCTTCAAATTCTTTTGTAAAGTCTTCTTGATAGTCTTCTATAATAGTTGTTCTTCCGTCTAATTCTTGTGCAGAAACACTGTAAGCATGATCTTTTATGTCATATCCAAGTGATGAAAATCTTTTCTCCTCATCAACAACGATGTTCATTAAATTAGCTAAGTTTGTTTTCATAGCTATTCCTCCTTTATATATTTAATTTTTTGGGTTAACTAAGTAAATTTTAAGAATTAATTTGTTGATTTAAATCACTGTGAAAAATAAATAAAGTATCAAGTCATTTTGTTGCTTGATACTAAGTTGGTGCGGATGAGAGGACTCGAACCTCCACGCCGTTGGCACTGGTTCCTAAGACCAGCGCGTCTGCCAGTTCCGCCACATCCGCAAAAATTATTGACAATGTATATAATACCATAATTAAAATACATTGTCAATAATTTTTAACCTTTTTTATTAATTTTTTGAACTCATTTTTTGAAACTATGATTTTCTAAAATCAGATATTTTTTCAAAATTCATTCACTAACAAAAAAATATAATTAACGCTCCTATACAGCTAAGTATAGTACCTACTATTTTCAAACCACTAGTGGCCTCATTTTGATCTCCGAATCCAAATGCTTTTTTGGTAATAATTCTTGCATCATATATTAAAATAACTCCTGCAAGCGCTATTAATGCTCCTATTAATCTTAAAATTATCCATAACATATTTATCTACATCCTTTTCCTTTATCACTGGTCTTAGGAACCAGTGCCATTTTAACTTAAATTTCAATTCTTGAATTAAATTTTTCTTTTACTAATTCATTTAATTTCTTATTTTTTTCATCCTCTAACATTGGATCTTTTTCCATAATATCGATTGCCAATTTTTGAACTTTTTTTAGAGTTCCTATATCTTCAAACAAATTCGCAATTTTAAATTCTGGTAATCCATGTTGTTCTGTTCCAAAGAAATCTCCTGAACCTCTTAATTCTAAGTCTTTTTCTGATATGATAAATCCATCATTTGTATCACACATAACTTTCATTCTTTGTCTTGTTGTTTCTCCATTTCCCTCGTATTTTAATATACAATAGGATTGATATTCTCCTCTTCCAACTCTTCCTCTTAATTGATGTAATTGTGCTAAGCCGAATCTTTCTGCATTTTCTACTACCATGATACTTGCATTTGGCACATTCACCCCAACTTCTATAACCGTAGTTGCAACTAGAATTTGAATTTCTCCCTCTTTAAATCTTTGCATAATTTCATCTTTTTCTTTTGGTTTCATTTTTCCATGTAAATATGCCACTTTATAATTACTAAAGGTTTCTTTTTGGTATTTTTCTGCAAGTTCTATAACAGATTTTAATTCCATTTCTTCGTTTTCTTCTACTAATGGACATACAATATATGCCTGCCTGCCTTCATCAATTTGTTTTCTTATAAAAGCATTTAGTCTTTCTTCCATATTTTTTCTGACTGCATAAGTTTCTATTTTCTTTCTGTTTGGTGGAAGTTCATCTATAATGGATATATCTAAATCTCCATATAAAATTAATGCTAGCGTTCTTGGTATGGGAGTTGCTGACATAGCGATAATATCAGGATTTTGAGCTTTTGAAGCAATTGTACTTCTTTGTTTTACTCCAAACCTATGCTGTTCATCTGTTATGACTAAACCTAAATTTTTAAAAACGACATTTTCTTCTAATATTGCATGTGTCCCTATTAAGATATCGATTTCTCCATTTTGTAGCTTTTCTAATATCTCTGTTTTTTTCTTTTTGGTGATATTGGATATTAATAGTTCACATCTGATACCAAATTTTGATAAAATAGATTGAAAGCTTTCTAAATGTTGACTTGCTAGTATTGCTGTTGGTGCCATAATCGTTGCTTGGTACCCTGATTTTACAGCCTTATATGCAGCAATCATCGCTACTACTGTTTTTCCAGAGCCAACATCTCCTTGCAATAATCGATTCATTGGTCTAGTGCTTTCCATATCTCTATCAATTTCTTCTAATACTCGTAATTGTGCTTTTGTTAATTGAAATGGTAATATATTGATAATATCTGACATATGTACATCTCTGCTAAATTGTATTCCATTTTTGTCATGTTCATAATGATTTTTTAATTTTAATAAAGCTAATTGCATTGTAAGTAATTCTTCAAATACCAATCTTTCTCGTGCTTTATTAAAATCCGAAAAATCGATTGGAAAGTGGATTCTTTCTATTGTTTTATTGATTTCCCATAAATCATATTCTTTTAATATATATTCTGGAAGTGTTTCGGGTAATTGACCTTTCACCTCTGCTAACCCATTTTCTATGATTCTTCTTAATGTGGATTGTTTTAATTCATATGTTAATGGGTAGATTGGTATGATTTTTCCAGTATTTTTGCTTTGGTCTATTTCATCATATACAGGAGAATTCATTTCTATTCTTCCATTTTTTACAGATATTTTTCCAAAAAAGCGATACATCCTGCCTGGTTGAAATTTATCTCTTAAATATCCTTGATTAAACCATGTTATATAACAAGTTCCAGTTTGATCTTTTACAATTAATCTGCTGATTGTCATTCTCCCTTTATGCATTTCATTCATCTTTCCTGCTGCCATTGCTTCTATTAGCACTTCTTCTCCATCCACACATTCATATAAGTTTTTCGGTTTGCTTCTATCTTCATAATCTCGTGGAAAATATGTTATTAAATCTTTTAATGTATATATATTTAACTTATTTAATAATTTTACTCTATTGGGTCCTACAGTTTTTACATATTTCACATCTTTATTTAAATCTAACATATTTTCCCCCTTTCTATGTGTCTATTTTACTATATTCGATATAAAAAAACAAGAATTTTAAAATAATTCTTGTTTTCATATTTTTATTAAATCAAAATCTAGTCCATCTGCACTAATCAATTTTAATTCTATTCCATTTATAGTTCCTTCAACTGCATCATGTATTGAAGAACCATGTAAATGACCATAATAGCATCTTTTAATATGATATGTATTCATCATTCCTATAAACTCTGTTTCTTGACTTGTAAGCATTTTAGATTTTGTAATGGGAGGATAATGCATAAATACGATTATTTCCTTATCCGTTCCAAATTTACTGATACCATCTTTTATAGATAATTCTAATCTTATCAATTCTCTTTTAATAAGCTTTTTATCCATTTCTTCATCTACAATGCTCCATCCTCTTGTACCACACAAAATTTTATTCTCAAATTCATAACTATTATTATATAAAAAATCAATATTTGTAAAATTATTCTCTTTCAAAAAAGCCCTCATACTTGTAAGAGTTGTCCACCAATAATCGTGATTGCCTTTTAATAGCAGTTTCTTACCTGGTAAATTATTTAAATACGCAAAATCTAATTTCGTATTTTCTAAATAGGTTTCCCAAGAAAAATCTCCTGGCAAAACTACTAAATCATTTTCTTTTACTTTTTCCATCCAATTCTTTTTAATTTTTTCTTCATGACCTGACCAATTCTCTCCAAATATATCCATTGGCTTTGTATTATTAAAAGATAGGTGCAAATCTCCTATTACAAATATTGACATATTTTTTCTCCTTTTACTTTAAGGACGTTCCTTTTTGTTCAATTTTAATTTTAAGGTCTGTCCCCAAAGTTCAAATTGAACAAAAAGGACTGTCCCCAAATTCCGCGAAATTAAATTTTTAAATTTGGCACTGCATTTAATGTAGAACTTGAAAGATCACCATTAAGATATCTATAATATCCTGCCGCTCCAATCATAGCGCCATTGTCTGTACATAATTTTAAGTCTGGTTGATATACTTTTATTCCTTTATCTTCTAATTTCATAAACTCTCTTCTTATATATGTATTCGCTGAAACGCCTCCTGCTAAAACAATCTTTTTTATTCCTGTTTGCTCTATTGCTTTTGTTATGTTTTCTATAAGGACTTCTGTAACTGCTTTTTCAAAACTCATACATAAATCTTCTTTTTTTACTTCAGGATTTTTATGATGCAAATTGATAACTGCTGTTTTTATTCCACTAAAGCTAAAATCTAAGTTTTCAAAATGAGTTTTTGGAAAGTCTATTGTTGGTTCACCCTGCTCAGCAAGTTTATCTACTTTAGGTCCTCCTGGATATCCTAAGCCAACAACTCTTGCAACCTTGTCAAATGCTTCACCTATTGCATCATCTCTAGTTCTTCCTAAAACTTCCATTTCACAATAATCTTTTACATATACAATTTGTGTATTTCCCCCTGATGTTAACATACATATAAATGGTGGTTTTAAATCAGGATGTGTAATGTAGTTTGCTGCTATATGTCCTTCTAAATGGTTTACCCCTACTAATGGTTTATTTAAGGCATATGCTAATCCTCTACCATAAGATACACCTACAAGTAATGCGCCTACTAGACCTGGCCCATATGTTGGTGCAATAACATCTATATCTTCAAACTGTATTTTTGCTCCTTCCAACGCTTGTTTTGTTACTCTTGATATTGCTTCTATATGATTCCTTGATGCAATTTCTGGTACGACTCCTCCAAATTGCTCATGAATTTTTATTTGTGTATCAATAATATTGGATAAAACCTCTCGGCCGTTTTTTACAACGGCTACAGAGGTCTCATCACAACTTGATTCTATTCCTAAAACGACTATATCTTTCACTTTTTTTATTTCGTTCCTTCCTTACAATAAGGTATAAATGATTTTGTTATGATTTGTTATTTATTTATCATAATTATTTCTAATGTAGATATATTCCTATTTTGCAGTCAAAGACCTATAGGAAGACCCCAGCTATGTTTTTGACCAAAAATAGGAATATATCTACAATTTTTTAAGAAATTATTAAATCATAAATCATATTAAGTTTATTGTAATCCAAATATAGACATGGCAAATCCTAATATCCAATCAGAAATTTGTGAAATAATAGGTGATATTAATCTTCCTGCAATTCCTGTTATCCATATTACTAAAAATACAATGTAAAATATTTGTTCATGGTCTATAAACCAAGATTTTGCATTATATGGCAATATTGGTAAAAATATTTTTGAACCATCTAATGGTGGTAATGGGATTAAGTTAAATACTCCTAATCCTATATTTAATGTAACAATATACCCTACTATTTGAATAATAATAATTCCTATATTGCTTAAGATAAATGTTGCACTTGCAAATTTGAATATAGCACAATATATTAATGCAAATACGATTGCTGTAATAAAATTCATTAATGGTCCTGCAAATGATACGATTGCATCTGCTTTTTCTACAGATATGTTTCTATTGTAATTTCTTGGATCTATCTGTACAGGTTTTCCCCATCCAATATGAGCAAATAATAACATTGCTAATCCTAGAGGGTCAATATGGTCTAATGGATTTAAACTTAATCTTCCTTGTCTTAATGGTGTGTCATCCCCAAGCTTATAAGCTGCAAAAGCATGACCAAATTCATGTACAGTTATTGCTAATAAAACTGCAGGGATGGATAGAACTAATCCAAATAAACTGTCCGTTCCATAGGATAATAATGAAAGTACTACAAGTATACCTATTATAATATATAAACTTTTTTTGTCAAAATTAAATCCAAACATAAAATTCTCCTATCTTCCCCTCTTATCTTTCGTTTAATGGTTTCATTGTTGGGAATAGTAATACATCTCTTATTGATGCTGAATCTGTAAGTAACATGACTAATCTATCGATTCCTATACCTTCTCCCCCAGTTGGTGGCATTCCATATTCAAGAGCATTAACAAAGTCTTCATCCATCATTCCTGCTTCTTCATCACCATTTTCTCTAGCTCTTATTTCTTCTTTAAATCTTTCATATTGATCAATTGGATCATTTAACTCTGAGAAAGCATTTCCATATTCTCTACCATCTATAAATGCTTCAAATCTTTCTGTTAAACGAGGATCCTTTTTAGATTTTTTAGCAAGTGGTGAAATTTCGATTGGATAATCATATATAAATGTTGGTTGTATTAATGTTTTTTCAACATATTCATCAAAGAATAAACTGATGACATTTCCTCTTGTTTCTTTTCCATTTGGAATTTCTATTTTTCTTTCTTTCGCTAAAGCAACAGCTTCTTCATCTGTATTGATTTCATTAAAATCAACATCTGTTACTTCTTTTATACTGTCAATCATACTAATTCTTTTCCATTTTCCACCTAAATCAATTTCTGTTCCTTGATATGTTATTTTGGTTGTTCCACAAACTTTCATGGCACATCTTTGGAAAATTTCTTCTGTAATATCCATCATATCATGGTAATTTTGATATGCTGCATAAAATTCTATAGATGTAAATTCTGGATTATGTCTTATATCCATACCTTCATTTCTGAATATTCTTCCAATTTCATATACTTTATCATATCCGCCAACAATCAATCTTTTTAAGTTTAATTCTGTTGCAATTCTTAAATACATATCAATATCTAATGTATTATGATGTGTAATAAATGGTCTAGCTGTTGCTCCTCCTGATATTGTATTTAATATTGGTGTTTCAACCTCTAAATATCCTTTTTCATTTAAGATATTTCTTATTTCATTGATAATCTGACTTCTTTTTATAAATGTTTCTTTTACCTCTGGATTGATGATTAAGTCCACATATCTTTGTCTATATCTTAAATCAATATCTTTTAATCCATGGAATTTTTCTGGTAATGGTCTTAAAGATTTAGAAAGTAATATTATTTCTTTTGCATGTACAGATATTTCTTCTGTTCTTGTTTTAAATACAAATCCTTTTATTCCTATTATATCTCCAATATCCCATGTTTTAAAAGCTTTATAGCTTTCTTCACCTAAGTCATTGATACTTACATAACTTTGTATTTTTTCGTCACTATCTAATATTGTACAAAATGATGCTTTTCCCATAATTCTTTTTGCAATAATTCTTCCTGCAATGGCCACATCTTTTTGTTCAAAATCTTCATAATTTGCTTTTATTTCTCCTGCTGAATTTGTTCTATCAAATTTTGTAATTTCATATGGATCTTTACCTTGTTCTTGTAATTCTCTTAATTTTTCTTTTCTAATTTGTATTAAGTGATTTTCATCTAGTTCTACTTCTTGATTTTGATTATTGTTTTCTTGCATAATCATCTCTCCTTTTTTTATTACTGGAGCTTCCAACGGGAATTGAACCCGTGACCTCCACCTTACCAAGGTGGCACTCTACCTACTGAGCTATGGAAGCAATAACTTTAAGTATTATAATATATATTTCTAATAAAATCAAGGTATTAAAGCAAAAAAGTAAAAGCACTTATGATAGTAAGTGCTTTGTCATTTAAAATATATTTTGCAAGTTGAATGAATTTTTTTCTTGAATATGTTCAAGTACGAATTTTCCCTCATCTAATTCTGCAATTGCGGAAGAATAATCTTTTGACTCAATATAACTTTTCATCGTAATAATTGCTGTATCCACTTTTTCTAATTCATCATGTTCTATATAATATGCTAATTTATCATGTATTTTTTCCCAATCATCATCAATATTTTTTATCGTATTTTGAATATTTTCAGCATTATCATCTGATATATATTTTTTAAGATTAGAAAATTGCTCTGTTATTCTTTCAACAGATTTTTCTGTATAATTCTGTGTAAACATATCTAGTGAAAATATTGAAATGATAATAACAATACTAATGATAAGTTCTTTAAACATATTATTTTCCTTTCTTTTCTAATGCTTGGCAAAAAAATTTACTTTCACCATCCATTGTAACAATTAGAGCTTCTTCTGGTTTTATTCCAAACTTTTCAGTTTGTTTTTTTAGCCAAATATAATTTTTACCTATTTTTTCTAAGTTTTGATACATTACTTTCCCATCAACAACTAAATCATAAGCTATACCTTCATATTTGGGTTCTATATTTAAATCCTCCGGTGTTACAGATTTCTTTTCAGGTTTTGGTATTACTGTTACTTGTCCACTTGTTTCTAAAATGGCATATTCTACATCCCCAATGTTAAAAATATTATTATCTCTTAATCTTTCTTCAAGTTCGTTTATTGTAAACCTTTCCTTTTTTAATACTTTTTCATCAATCTTCCCTCTAAAAATTAGTATAGATGGCTTTCCACAAATAATTTCTCTTGCTTTTGTACTTTTTATATTTATGATTGAAATTGTCAAATGCATCACTAATAATCCTAATATTGGCATAATCCCATTAGTAATAGGAACACCCGTTTCTGCCATTGGAACTGCAGCTAAATCTGCTATCATTATGGAAATTGCCAATTCAAATGGTTGTAATTGTCCGATTTCTCTTTTTCCCATTAACCTCATTACAATTAATACCAAAATGTATAAAACGATCGCTCTAAAAAATGTTATTAACATTATTTTTCCTCCTGTTTTTCATTTTTATTTTCTACATTTTTTAGTTATTTATACGATTTTTGCATAATAAAATTTTTGTTGTAAATACTATTCATATAACCTTGAAAAAATATGTTCAATACAACTAATAAATAAGGAGGTTTTGATATGTCAAATACTCAAAGTAATAGTGCCAATCGTACTTCTACAGTTTGGCAAATTGTTGGTAGATTAATTACAGCTGCTATTGTTTTAGCGATTACAGCGTTTTTTACACCTGGTTTTACTATAAACAATATATGGACTCTAGCAATTGCTGCAGTTGTTTTAACTGTAATGGATTATTTAATTGTTAAATTTACAGGTCTACATGCAAGTCCTTTTGGAAAAGGTTTTGTTGGATTTGCTTTAGCTGCCATTACATTATATGTTACTCAATTCTTTGTAGCTGGATATTCAATTTCTTGGATAGCTGCTATCATTGGCGCATTAATATATGGTGTAATAGATTACTTCATACCCGGAAACCAAGAAATGTAATTCATTAAAAGGTTAACAAAAAATAAGATATAACTATTTATTTTCAGAACATATTTAAAAACTGAAATATGTTTTCTGTAAAAAATAGTTATATCTTATTTTTAAATTTTATCTACAACTTCATTTTGATTTTTATAAATACTATTTTCTGGTATAACACCTCTAACAGAAGATAATGGATAAATATTGGTATTTTTCCCAATAACACTTCCTGGATTTAAAATACTACCACAACCCACTTCTACATTGTCTCCTATCATTGCTCCAAATTTCTTTAATCCTGTTTCTATGTTTTTTTCTCCATTTTTTACAATGACTAATTTCTTATCTGATTTTACATTGGAAGTAATAGAACCAGCACCCATATGAGATTTATATCCTAAAATGGAATCTCCCACATAATTATAATGTGGTACTTGCACATTATTAAATAATATGACATTTTTTAATTCTGTTGAATTTCCTACAACTGCATGATTTCCAACTATCGCTTTTCCTCTTATAAAAGCACAATGTCTGATTTCTGCATTTTCTCCAATAATAGCTGGGCCTTTAATATATGCTGTTGGCGCAACTGTTGCACTTTTAGCTATCCATATATTTTCACCTTTTTGCTCATATATTTCTGTATCAAGTGAATTTCCAAGTTCTATAATAAAATCATTTATTTTTGGCAATGCCTCCCAAGGATAGGTTAGATTCTCTAACAAAGGCTTTGCTATTGTTTCTTCTAAATTATATAAATTTTTAATTTTGCATTCTTCCATATATAATCCTTTCTATAGACTATTTAATCTTTCAATTTTTAGTCTAAGTTTCAAAAATTAACAAAAAGAACTGTCCCTTTTGTTAATTTTTTCTTTTGTTCCAATACTTTTCATACAATTCTTTAGCTGTCTTAGGACTATCTACACCTTCTTTATTTTTTACAGGCGCAAAATCATCCTCTCTTTTTCCTCTTAAAATTGCTATATCATCAAAAAATTCAAATGCATCAAATATAAATGATTCAAATTTATAGGAATTTGGTTTATCTGGAATCACTTCTTTTCCTTCTTCATCTATATAAGAATTCTTTTTGTGGGCACTATGATACATTAATATTTCTTTACTTGCTTTCTCAAGTGCTTCTATTGTATATAAATGACATATAATATTAGATTCTCCATATTTTAATTCGCCTTTTCTGTCTACCTCTTCTGCCATCTTTTCTGGTAATTCAGCATATTCTATTACTTTTGGATGACCATTCATTTTGCAGAATACGCCAACTTTTTCATGTGGATTTGCCTTTACTACTGATTTGGAAGCAATTTGTACTTTTTTTTCTTTTGCCATTCCCAATAATGTGACATCTGCCATTTTTAATAGTACATTATCTACGCCACCAATAAATACCCATTTAATTCCTCTTTCTTTCATATCTGCTAAAGCACCAGAATTTCTTAATGAGGAATAAGTTCCTCCATTACCATCAGAAGCTTCTTTTATTTTATAGTCCTTTTCTATTAATAATTTGCCATCTTCATCTACTAATGGTAATTCACTTTGTGTAAATATGGTCACATAATTTTTATCATATCCAAAATAATTATGTTTTTCTAAAAATTCTACTGTTTCTTTGTTGTTTTCTCTACTTGTCATGATGTACCAAGGAATGGTTGTATGATATTTTTCATTTGCTTCTTTTAAATTTTCTGCTAAAATTTCAAATAAATATTTTCCTTTTCCATATACATCTAATTTAAAAGTTCCTTTTGGTCCGGAATGCCCTAATCTTGTCCCTTGTCCTCCTGCCATTGTAACAACTGCATATTTACCATTTCTAATAATTTTTTCTCCAAGTTCATCAAATCTAGCTCTTTGTTTTTCTGTCAATTTTGCTTTATCTAAATATTTTAATGGTTCTATTTTGCTTTCTTTAAATTCTATTTCTTTTTTTGTATTGTTATATAATTCCATGATTTGATGAAAATCTATACTATGTATTTGATCAATAAGTTCTTGTTTATGTTTTTCATCTAATTTTTCTAATAATCTAATAATATGGTCTTGATGATATTCTTTTAAAATATCAATTGCATCTTGTAATTTATCCATTATCATTCTCCTTTATGTCAATTTTAGTATATTATATGCATTTCAACATTGCTATTCTATCACATTTATTTTTTTTTAGCAAGTTTTTCTTAAAAGGCTGTCATATTCTTAATAAATACTCCATATATATTAATAAAAGTTTGTCTTAAATATGAAAATTCAAGGAGGTATTATAGATGGAAAATGTAGGCTTATATCAGGATATAGCAAAACGAACTGATGGCGATATTTATATTGGTGTTGTTGGCCCTGTGAGAACTGGTAAATCTACTTTTATAAAAAAGTTTATGGATTTATTGGTTATTCCCAATATAGATAATGAGTACAAAAAAGAAAGGGCTAAAGATGAACTTCCTCAAAGTGCTGGTGGTCGTACAATCATGACGACTGAGCCAAAATTTGTTCCAAATGAAGCTGTTGAAATTACAATAGATAAAAATTTAAAGTTAAAAACGCGTTTAGTCGATTGTGTTGGTTACTTAGTAGATAATGCAATTGGTTATCTAGAGGATGACATGCCAAGGATGGTAAAAACTCCATGGTCTGAAGAAGAAATCCCTTTTGAAACTGCTGCTGAAATTGGCACAAAAAAAGTTATTGAAGAACATTCAACAATTGGAATTTTAATTACCACAGATGGTTCTATTACAGACATCCCTCGTGAAGATTATGTTAATGCTGAAGAAAGAGTTGTTGGGGAACTTCGTGCCCTAAATAAGCCATTCATCATTTTATTAAACTGTGCAACCCCATCTTCTCCTGAAGCTAGAGAATTATCTACACAATTATCTGAAAAATATCATACAACTGTTATGCCGATTAACTGTGAAGACTTAACAGCAGAAGACATAAATACGATGTTTTCAAATCTACTTTATGAGTTTCCTGTTGAAGAAATACAAATTTGTTTTCCAAAGTGGATGGATGGTTTAGATTTTTCACATCCTTTAAAAACAAAATTATTTGAACAAATTAAAACTGCCTTTGCAAATGTTTCTGCATTAAAAGATATTTCTAGTTGCATTTCTTCTATTGATAGTACAGATATCATTTCTAAAACCTTTATAAATCAAATTATGCTAGGCACAGGAAAAGTCTGTGTATCTATTCAATTGAAAGATGAATTATTTTATACTGTATTATCCCAAATCACAGGCATGGAAATTACAAATGAAGGAGAACTTTTCTCTATTATGAGTGATTTAGCAAGTACCAAAAAGAAATACGACAAAATAGCAAATGCTTTAGAAGAAGTTAAAACAAAAGGATATGGAATTGTTACACCTTCTATTGATGAACTTGTTTTAGACGAACCTGAAATGGTAAAACAAGGTTCTCGCTTCGGTGTTCGACTTCGCGCAACAGCTCCTTCCATCCATTTGATTCGTGCCAATATTGAAACAGAAGTTTCTCCTATTGTTGGATCTGAAAAACAATCTGAAGAACTTGTGAATTACTTACTTTCTGGTTTTGAAAATGATCCTACGAGTATTTGGAGTTCTAACATCTTTGGAAAAAGCTTAAATGAACTTGTTAATGAAGGTTTACAAACAAAACTTGCCAAAATGCCTGTAGAAGCGCAAATGAAATTACAAGAAACATTGGAACGCATTGTTAATGAAGGTAGTGGCGGACTAATTTGTATTATATTATAAATGAATTAAAGAGGAGTTTTCGCTCCTCTTCTTTTATGGATTATTTTTAATTATCACTTGACTCATAAACTGTAATCACAGGATTCTCATCATAAATAGTATCAGAATCTAAATCTATCATAATCATATCATGTTTTGAATTTTCGATTGTATCAATACTATTAGATAAATTACTTTTACTTAATATTTTCGTATCAGAATTGACAATTGCTTTTATTTCAAATTGTTCATCATTATCAAATATATCCCAATAGGTATCCCCATATGTTAATGTGACAATGGCTTTATCTGTATTTATTTTTTCAACACTTTCAAAGGAAAGTGTATTTACAACAATATTACCATTATCTTGTGCCATGTTTTGTAATAATTCTTTTTGTAATTCCTCTCCTTGTATATTTCTTGCTACATATACACGATACTCACCATCATATTCTTCAACATGAAGATAATCTCCAATTTTTATATCTTCAAATGCCATGCCAGCACCTGTTCTTGCATTGATATACTTTGTATTTTCATCAATTTGCGTTTTCCTGTTTTTGCCTTCATCTTGAAATTGAATTTCCTCTTCTGAAATTTGCATTATGTATCCATAATACCATCTTTCATCATTTTTTACAGAATCTGTTATATCTTCTATTTCATTTGTTTCTGTATCTTGATTCTCATTATCTTCATTCTCAATTGTTTGTCCTTGATCTATGGTTGTGTTTTCACTTTCATTTCTAAAGGTATTCATATTTTCTTCTTGTGAACTAGTATTCGTAAATTGAGCCAATACTATAATGAAAACAATTAATATTACGGCTCCTAAAAGAATCTGTAATAACATATTATCTTTAAACTTTTTCATAAATTTGGCCTCCTTATGAAATAAGATTTGTTTAATACTTCTATGAATAAGAGTATATCATACTTCATTCTAAAAATAAATATAATATTCATAATTTCCCTATTTACAAATTTATGTAAATGTAGTACAATAGTCCTATAAAATAGATGATAGAGGTAATTATGAAAATTTTAAGTATAGATACAGCAAGTAATTTATGTACAGTTGCTATTTTAGAAAATGAAACTTGTTTAAAAGAAATTATTGTTGATGATGCAAGAAATCACTCAGAAAAAATTATGCCAGTTATTGAACAAGTTTTATCTGACACACAGCTTTCTTTAAAAGATATGGACTTAATTGTATGTGATAAAGGCCCTGCTTCTTTTACTGGAATTAGAATTGGAGTGGGAACTGTATTAGCATTTAGAGATAGTTTACATATAGAATGTATTGGTATCAGTTCTCTTGAAGCTTTAGTATATAATACAAATACCAATGGAATTGTCTGTTCTCTAATAGATGCAAAAAATGATAATGTTTATTTTGGCCTATTTGATTTTGAAGATGGTCAAGCAACACAAATTGGTAATTTAGAATTTAAAAATATAAATGAAATCATTTCTAAGTTAAATAACTTTGGTCCCCCTATCACATTCGTTGGTGATGGAGCAGAATTACATAAAATTTTTTTACAAGACAATATTAAAAATTCTATATTTTGTGACAAAAATAACTTAAGTAGTATTTCACTTGGAATTGCAGGATATAAAACCTATAAAAAAGGCATACAAAATTCTATTATGCCATTATACCTAAGAAAATCACAAGCAGAGAGAGCCCTTGAAGAGAAAGGTGGAAGTATTCATGGAAATCACTGAAATGACTTTAGATGATTTAGAACTAATGAAAGATACTTTATATTCTGACTTTGATAATTTTTGGAGTTATAATATTTTAAAACAAGAATTGGAAAATGAAAAAACAACCTATGTAGTAGCTAAAGAAAATAATGAAATCGTCGGATTTGCAGGAATGATGGTTTTTATGGATGAAGCTACTTTAAATAATATTGTTGTCAAAAAATCTTGTCGTGGTAGAGGTATTGGCGGAGAATTATTAGAAGCACTTATAGAAATTTGTGCAGATTTAAATTTAAAAACTTTTACATTGGAAGTAAATACATCAAATATCCCAGCCATTAAATTATATGAAAAATTTGGATTCCAAAATCTAGGTATTCGTAAAAAATATTACAATAATTCTCAAGATGCCTATATTATGACGAAATATGATTTATAAAAAATAACCCCCGTATTAAATTTTAGTTTAATATGGGAGTTATTTTTTATATTTTAAACAAACTTTTCTATTTTTATAATCATTCTTCCACTTTTTGTTTGTCCTATGATTTCTTTTATATAGAATCTTCCTTTTCCTCTTATGGTAATCATATCTCCTACTTTTATTTGTTTTGTTTTTTTGGTTTCATTTTGAAAATTGATAAATACTCTTTCCATATTGATAATATCAAGCGCTTTATTTCTTGAACATCTAGCAAGTTCTGAGATAATATTATCTAATCTTAAAGAAGAGACAATAATTTCTAATTCTTCTTTTTTAATATGGACTGGTCTTAATTTTTCTATGTTTTCCACAGTTATCGTTGATTTAGAAAATCTAGTTAACTCTCCTAAATTTTGCTCTAGGAACTTTGAAATATCTTTGTCTATAATAATGTCTGCTCCATCATTATCTACAATAATATCTCCTACTTTTTCTCTTTTTACCCCTAATTTAATAACTGCTCCTAAATACTCTCTATGTGTATATTTTCCCTTTAAATCGTCTGGCAGTTGTATTCTAATAATTTGAACAATATTACTTAAATTCTTTTTAACCACATCCATATTAAATTTTTCTGGATAAATGACAAACCTTTTTCTTTCCGCTTCTTCAAAACCACCATAGATAAGATAATTTTCTATTTTTATCTTGTTAATAAATTTTTGCACCAATTCCGATTGTGCCATATCCAAAAAATCTGTATATTCGATTTTGTTTTTATTTTCACATAATTCTATTTTATCTAAAATCTGTGCCAATAATAGTTTATCATCTTTATCTCTATATTCATTTAAAATTTCTCTGTTCATATAAACCTCTACCCTATTAATAATAATAAACATAATGTCCCTAATGGAACGGTTATATTATCTGTTCCTTTTACAGATATTGCTTCTATTGCTGTTATAACAAAACCTATCATTGCCGTAACTAATGACCAATGTGGTGTCGCCCAATATACCCCTGGATGCCAGAATGCTAAATATCCTCCAATCAATAAAGTTGCGATTGCAAACATAGTAAGTGAACCAGCAAAAGATTTTTTGGAATCTCCCAATTTGTATTTTTTGCTTTTTATGTTTTTTCCTACTAATGCTGCTAATCCATCTCCATAAGCCATTACTAGATTGGGAATTAACCCTAATGATGGCATATCATATATTCCGAAAGATACAATTACTAATATTAGTAGAGATACTGCATAATATACTGTCCCAAATCCATCTTGCTCGTCTCTTTCCATAACTTTTATGATATTCTTTTTAAATGATAAATAATTTATTATGATAAATGTTGCAGGTACAAATGCAGCAAACCATACATTTGTAAAAAAGTACATTGCTATAAACCACCAGTTGCCTAACATGATATGTATGAATTTTCTGCTTGCTTCATTCCCTTTTTTCTCAAATATTTTTGCTCCTATAATTACTAAAATTATATATAAATATGATACAACGATTCCTAACCAATTCATTTTTATCCCCAACTTTTTATATTATGCAATTATATTATCACATAAATCCTAAAAAGTCTAGCTTTAAAACTATTTTAGGAATAGTCCTATTCTTTGTCTTAAATTTTCATTTTTATTAATGCAAAAATACTTTCCATAATATTAAAAATTTCTGTTACCAAAATCATAATTCCTATAAATCTTGTAATCGTGAACATTGTAGCAAATGGGTTGGCAATAATGATAATCCCTAATATAAACATAATGATAGAAAATGCTAATATCCATCCCCAACCATTACTTAATGCTTCTCTTAGATTTATAGCTAATTGAAACTTCATAATACTTCTAATAATTACCCACATACCTGTTATAATTGGTAAAATAGATAAAAATACAGGTTTATTTAACAAGATTATAACTCCTAATATTGTTAATAAAAGTCCCATAACAAGTTCATTACTAAACGCTTTTATCTCTCTACTCTCGAAAATGTAAGAGATTATATTAAATATACCAAAAAATAAAATGATTAGTCCAAAAATTGTTACTGTACTTGTTAAGGCTATATCTGGTCTTACTATTAAAAATAAAGCTATAAATATTAGTAATATAGATATTATGATTGATTGTTTTTCATATTTTTTAAAATAATCTATAATCATCTTTTCTCTCTCCTTTCGTAAAATATTATAATACCTTTATATGATTTTTTTGTGAACAAAATTGCTTTTCACATAATTATTTGATAAACTTTATTAAAATTTATATGGAGGTTTTTTTATGAATAATAAAATAGATCGATTGAAAGAACTTATACAAACCAGCAACAATATTGTCTTTTTTGGTGGTGCTGGCGTTTCTACAGAAAGTGGTATTCCAGATTTTCGTAGTAAAGATGGTTTATATCATCAAAAATATAAATTTCCACCTGAAGAAATCTTAAGTCATTCTTTCTTTGTCAATTATCCAAAAGATTTCTATGATTTTTATAAAGATAAAATGAATTCTTTAAAATTTGAACCTAATATCACACATTTCAAACTTGCAGAATTAGAACAATCTGGTAAACTAAAAGCAATTGTTACTCAAAATATAGATGGTTTGCATCAAAAAGCTGGTTCTAAAAATGTGCTTGAACTACATGGAAGTGTTTTACGAAATTATTGCATGAACTGTCATAAATTTTATGATGCAAGCTATATTTTTAATAGCAAAGATATTCCTTATTGCTCTTGTGGTGGAATAATTAAACCTGATGTTGTTTTATATGAAGAATCATTAAATGATGACATTCTTTCCAATGCTATTTATTATATTTCTCATGCAGACTTACTTATCATAGGTGGAACTTCGTTAACTGTATATCCAGCTGCTGGATTAATCTACTATTTTCATGGTAAAAATATTGTTTTAATTAATAGAGATACTACTGAACTTGATAAAAAGGCTAATCTTGTTATAAATGACAGCTTGGGAAATGTATTTTCTAAAATTTAAGAAGCAATAAGACCAGCAAATATAAAATTACTGGTCTTTATCTTTCTTGTTCCCTATCTTTTATTAGGCCTTTTTCTATACAATAGGGAACAATTTCATTTTTTAACGTATTTGATAACAAATTTCTATCATCGTTCATTCCAAACCACATAAAACTTTCAATTTCATCAGAAATTGTTAATTCTCCTTTTAAGATTCCTTTGTATTGAAATATGTTCATATGTATCCTTTTGCTAGGATCACTTGTTGCGATTTCTTCAAAATCCATGACAAATTCAATCAAATCTTCATCAAAAACAGCTTTTTCACCAAGTTTCTCATGACATTCTCTTATAGCTGCTTGCTTAATAGTTTCCCCTTCCTCTACTTTCCCTCCAATCATTTGGAATGTTTTTTTACTGCGAGGCTTGTCTATTAACAATTTTCCATCTTTAAAAAACATTGTTCCTACAACTTCCATAATGTCCTTCATGTACATCTCTCCTATCCCATATAATTTTTTAATTCAATTAATGCTTTTGCCGCAACAATATAATCTTTTACAAAGTTAAATAAATAATTTGAAATCTTTGAAGCAGGTCTATCCATATACATATCTTTAACGATACAAATTCCTAATCCTTTATCAAATAATTTATTAAGTCTTTTACCTATTTGAATCAAATTTTGTTTTTTCATTTTTGCAAAATTTCTTTCCGCTTCTAAATGTCTTTTATATAATTCGTTTATAAACTCTTCAAATTCATATTCTCTATATTTATACATTTTATAGGTTTGTGCAGCATATTCTAGACCATATATTGTTTGTAGATTAAATACTTCCAACATTTTTGAAAATTCATCTGGTTTAAAATAATATATATGACCTTGTAATGCATTAAAAATTCTTTTTGTATCTAAATATCCTAATTTTATATTATTGGTAATTTTTTCATGGTTAAAATTAAATATTCCCCCTAAATCTTCTGATGGAGAAATCACTTTTAAATATACATCTTTACTAACAGTTTTTCTACTAAATCCTGTACCTGCTATATCTGCAACAATAAGATTTTTATATCCTTTTTCTATTAACATATTGGATGGACTTCTATCATATAAACCTCCATCATAATATTCTTCTCCATCAATGACTTGTGGCTTAAATATTGGGAAACATGCACTTGCTAATAAATAATCTACCATTTGCTCTTTTGGAATTTCTTCTTTAAATTTTTGTAATGGTTTTTTTGTTTTTACAGAATAGGTTACAAGTCCAAAATCTATATCAGAATTATATACTTTATCCATATCTATATATTTTTCTATCATTTGTCTTAATGGTGTATTGTCTATTCCTTTTTGTTTTGTATAATTGGATGCTAAATTAAATATATTCGATAAGTCAAATATATCTTTATTAGAATTAATTCCATTAACGTTCATAATATTTTTTATCTTTATATTTTCATACATTTTTATTAATGTAGAAAAATCATCTTGTAAAAATAATGCTCCATTTAATGCTCCTATAGATGTGCCCGTAATTCCTTTTATTTTTATTCCTAATTCACTTAAAGCTTTCCAAACTCCTACTTGATATGCGCCTCTTGTTCCTCCTCCTGCTAAAACCAACCCATATTCTTTTTCTTCCATATATGATTCCATTCCTTTCTTTTATTCAAAGGTACTTTACTCTATTTCTATATAATTGTATTCACAAGCCCTAATTAATCGATTCATGATAGCCAATCCTAATCCTTCTTTTTCTACGCCTTCTATTATGACAATGTCTGGATGATAGTTATCTACTTTTCTTAAAATTGTAAATATATTTTTTGATATTTCTTCTAAAGAATTCCCCATACCTATCGTTTGTACTCCTTTTAATCTTTCTAAATTTTCGTTTTTAGCAATGATTAAAGGATTTTTATATTCTGATGATAATTCTTTTATTTTACTTATTAATTTATTGTTTTCTTTACTAAATACTAAAATACATTTTGCATTTGGAGCATAATGACGATATTTCATTCCTGGTGATAAAATTTTTTGTCCTTCCCCTGTTTTATGCAATATATGCTCATCAATTTCTACTGTTCCTACCACATTTTCTATATCTTCTGCTGTTATTTTTCCAGGTCTTAGTATATGAGGTACACCATTTATTACCCTTACAACTGTTGATTCTAATCCTACTTCTGTATTTCCTCCATTAATAATAAAGTCCATTTTATCTTTTAATTCTTCATAGATATCTTCTAAATTGGTTCCACTTGGTCTTCCAGATATATTGGCACTTGGCGCTGCTATGGGAACATTTGCATATTCAATTAATTTTTGAGCAATGATGCCACTTGGCATTCGTATTCCAACTGTTTCTAGTCCTGCCGTTACAATATCTGGTACGATTTTTGTTCTATTTAAAATAATAGTAAATGGTCCTGGCCAGAATGCTTTCATTAGCTTTTTTTCTATATCTGATATATTTTGTGCAATTTGTGGCAACATTTCAAAATTTGCTATATGTAAAATTAATGGATTGTCAGATGCCCTGCCTTTTGCTTCATATATCTTTTTTACAGCTTTTTCATTCAGTCCATTTGCGCCTATTCCATATACAGTTTCTGTTGGAAATAATACAAGCCCGCCTTCTCTTATCATTTTTCCTGCTTGCTCTAATTTGGTATAATTATTGTCATTTCTTAAGTCTAAATAGTTTTCCATGTTTTATTCCTTCCTCAGCCAATATTATATAACTTTTAGGCTCTTTTTTCAAGTCTGAAATTCAGCTTAATACCTTTGATTTAATATTAATATGTCAAAATTATAAATCTGTACTTTATTAACATTTTTTCCGATAATGAGTATATTATATTGGTGATGTTTTATGGATACAAAAAATTATGATAGAGCTTCTGCAGTATCTTATGCAAAAAAATGGGCTTTATCTCGTAATCCTAGATATTATAATTTTGATCCTGTTGGTGGAGATTGCACAAGTTTTATTTCTCAATGCTTATATGCTGGTAGTAAGAAAATGAATTACAATTTAGAAAATGGTTGGTTTTATAATAATGGGTATGATAAGTCTCCTTCTTGGAGTGGCGTAGAATACTTATATAATTTTTTGATAAAAAATAAAAGTTATGGACCTAGAGGTGTGGTAGTTCCTCAAAACAAGATTGAAGTTGGGGATATTGCGCAACTTTCTTTTTCTGGAAATACATTTGAACATAGTTTGTTTATTATTGATATTAAAAATATTAATGATTTAAATAAAATTTTTATTGCAACACATACTTATGATGCTCTTAATAAAAATATTGGTGAATATAACTTTTCTAAAATTCGTTTTATTCATATTCAAGATGTGGGGATATAAAAAGAAGAGCTTGTCACAAGAAGTATTTTTCTAACTTACTTCATGTCAAGCTCTTTTTATTCCTATTTTACATATTCATTTAATGGTTTCACTCTATAATTTAATTCTCCAAATTCACAAGTTGGAATATATCCTGATCTTGAATTAATAACATCTGGTATTCTATTGACAACAGATGCACATGTTAGCTCTACTGTTGCTGGTCTAGATACAACAATTGTGGTATCTGGTTCCCCATAAATTGTCCATTCATTTTTATCAAATTCATCTGGACCATATACTTTTCCTATACATTCACTTTCAATTGTGATTCCTTCTTCCGTTTCTGTTGTAACAACAGCACTCATTCCTGTTGCATCTCCTGCTTTTACTGTCATATTTAATGTTGTTGAGAATAAGTCTTCTTTATAGGTTTGTGGTACGCATTTTTGTCTTTGTGATTTTACTGTTAATCCAAGTTTTTCACATAGCCAACCATTTACATTCCACATATATGATGGAGCATATTCTCCACTTTCTATGACTTTTTGTCTTTCTTCATCACTCACTCTATCTGCTGATGCAACTTCTTTGTCGAAATCTTCTAAAGTAAGTCCTGCACCATGTGCTCTTGCTAGTGCAATTCCATATTCTTCTACATTATAGCTTGAACTTCCTTTAATTTTTGTTATTTTTTGTGTTGAACCAGCTATTGATGAAATTAATTGTCCCCAATAAATATCTTGGTATCCACTTCCTGTGATTGTACAGTTATTCTTTTTTGCTAATTCATCTAGTTTTTTCGTGATTGCTGGATTTGAATTTGCTGGATAAAATGCTTCTTCACATGTTGTAATTGCATTAATCCCCAATTCTGCACATAATAACAATGGATCTTCTGTTTCTTTAATTAAGCTCATTGTTGTTACGATACAAATATCTGGTTTTGTTTGTTGTAACATTTCTCTTGCATTTTCTGCACTTGTTACAGCAACTCCTTTTTTCTCTGTTCCTAAAATTTCTCCGATATCTTTCCCTATGACATCTGGATTGATATCAACAGCCCCTACAATTTCTCCACCTTTTTCATACACATATCGCATTGTGTATATACTCATTTTGCCTACTCCATATTGTACAACTTTTACTTTTCTTTCCATAGAAAGACCTCCCTCTCTGCCAATTTGGCTAACAAAATTTTTCTTTAGCAGTTATTCTTTTTGTAAGTTTTGCTAGCCTTATTTTATCATATAATTTCCAATTTGCAAATTTTTATTTAGTAATTTTTCATAAAAATCACTAAATATTTTTTTATCTATTTTTGCAAATTAATTGACATTTGATTATAAATAATATATAATCAAACAAAAGTTCTTAATATATAAATATATAAAAATTATTTTTTCAAAGATTATATAGTTTAAGGAGTGTTATTATTGGAGGAAAAACAAATTGAAGAAAATAAAACTGAATATATCAATACTATAGCTCACAAACAATTAGTATTAAATCAATTAGACTCATTATTAACCTATCATATAGAAAATAATAATTTAAAAAAAGCAAATTTATTATCTTTTTGGTTTGAAGACTTTGCTAAATATAATTTAGCTGAAGAAAATTTTAATCCCAAACTTTTAAAAAAATATAAACGTGGTAGTATAATAAAAGCTAATTTAGGTTTTAATGTTGGAAATGAAGAAGGAGGATTACATTATTGTATCGTTTTAGATAAAAACAATGCATTATCATCTGGCACCTTAACAGTAATTCCATTAACTTCAATAAAAGAAAACAAAAAGTATAATAGCTCTACTCTTAATTTAGGCGATGAAATTTATTTAAATTTAAAAGTAATATGTGACAAAATGTCCCAAAAGTTATCAAAGAAATATGAAAACATATGGAAATTACCTGCTGAAAAAGTAGAACAATTTAATACCGATTTTAAGTATATAAAAAAGGTAGAAAAAGAAATCTTAAAGATGAAAAAAGGAAGTATTGCTTTAGTATCTCAAATTACTACAATAAGTAAGCAAAGAATATATGACCCCAAAACATCTAATGATATACTTGCAAATTTAAGAGTTTCTAGTAACACATTAGACTTAATTGATGCAAAAATTAAGGAACTTTTTATAAAATAATTTGAATAATATTTGACAAATTTGCATAAAATATATTATAATAAAGTTATAACTCAGTAGTGCAATATCTTTGATATTAGTACCTACAGAATATAAGACTTTATAGGTGGTTCATTGCAACCACCTCTTTTATTTAAAAAGAAAAAAGAGATAATTCCCTTTTTTCTTCATTTTTATTATAAATGCATAACTCTTGATTTTATTTCTTTTGTTTTTCCAACATTCCAGAAATTTTCTCCTAAATATCCACATGTACGACGAACAACATTCATTTTGCTATGATCTTTATTACCACATTGTGGGCACTCCCATTCATTCTTATCATTGATAATCATTTCTCCATCATATCCACACACATGGCAATAATCTGATTTTGTATTAAATTCCGCATATTGAATATTATCATATATAAATTTAACAACTTCTTCTAAAGCAGTTATATTATTTCTCATATTAGGTATTTCTACATAAGAGATAGCTCCACCTTTTGATAATGTTTGGAATTCACTTTCAAATTTTAGTTTATTAAATGCATCAATCTTTTCTCTAACATCCACATGGTATGAGTTTGTATAATATCCTTTATCTGTTACATCTGGAATATCTCCAAATTTTTCTCTATCAATACGAGCAAATCGATAGCATAAAGATTCTGCTGGTGTTCCATATAATGCAAATCCAATATTGGTTTCTTTTTTCCATCTATTTACGGTTTCTTCAAGATGTTTCATAACTTTTACAGCAAAATCATGTCCTTCTTTTGTTGTATGAGATACACCTTTCATTAATTTTGTCAATTCATAGATTCCTATATATCCTAGTGATATACTTGAGTATCCTCCAAATAAGTATTTATCAATTTTCTCTCCTTTTTTCAAACGAGCGATTGCTCCATTTTGCCAATGAACAGGAGATATATCTGATGATGTTCCTAATAATGCATAATGTCTACACATTAATGCTTCTTTACAAATTTCTAGTCTTTCATCAAATAGTTTCCAGAATTTTTCTTCATCACCCTTTGCAATAATTCCTATTTGTGGTAAGTTTATACTTACTACACCTTGATTAAATCTTCCTTCAAATTTGTAATTTCCATTTTCATCTTTCCATGGTGCTAAGAAGCTTCTGCATCCCATTGGACTAAATACATTTCCTTCATAGTTCTCTTTCATTTTTTTAGCTGATATATAGTCAGGATACATTCTTTTAGCTGAACATTTTACAGCTAATCTTGTTAAATAATCATATTTTCCACCTTTTAGGCAGTTATGTTCATCTAAAACATATACTAGCTTTGGAAATGCTGGTGTTACATATACACCTGCTTCATTTTTTATTCCTTGTATTCTTTGTTTTAGAACTTCTTCTATAATCATAGCATTTTCTTCTATATATTCATCATCTGGTTCTAAATGTAGGAATAGTGTTACAAATGGTGATTGTCCATTAGTTGTCATAAGTGTATTTATTTGATATTGTATGGTTTGAACCCCTGCTGATAGTTCTTCTTTTACTCTATCATTTACCATTTGTTCAATGATATCTTTTGATACTTTTCCACCATATTTTTCTGTAAGTTTTTTCTTGAATTTATCATGGCTTCTTCTTAAATATTTTCCTAGATGTTTTAAATCTACAGATTGTCCACCATATTGGTTACTTGCTACTGCTGCTATTATTTGTGTAGTAACTGTACAAGCAACTTGGAAACTTTTTGGAGTTTCTATCATTTTTCCATTCATTGCTGTTCCATTATCTAACATATCACCTATATTGATTAAACAACAATTGAAAATTGGTTGTACAAAGTAATCTGCGTCATGGAAATGTAAGATTCCGTCTTCATGTGCTTTTGATATTTTTTCTGGTAATAATATTCTTCTTGTTAAATCTCTTGATACTTCTCCTGCTATGTAATCTCTTTGTGTTGAAGCTAACATTGTATTTTTATTTGAGTTTTCTTCAGCTAATTCTTTATTTTCATTTCTTATTAATCCTAATATAGATTCATCTGTTGTATTTGATTTTCTAACTAATGCTCTTGTATATCTATATACAATGTATTTTTTAGCTAATTCATATTTGTCAACCTCCATTAGTTTTTGTTCAATGATGTCTTGAATATCTTCTACTAATATTCTTTTTTTATCTAAGTCCTCTATATAGGTTATAATTTCCTTAATTTCCTCTTTAGTAGCTCTTTCTTTTCCTCTTACTTCTTTGTTTGCTTTTTCGATTGCAATTTCGATTTTTGACCTGTCAAAGTCAATAATTCGCCCATCTCTTTTGATTACTTTCATTACATTTCCTCCTTCGATTTTCTTTTCATTCTTCTTAAGCTCTAAAATTGTACTTAAAATTTATTAAGGGCAATATATTGATTCACTCAACCACTTGATTTAACTACTTTTCGGTCAAGTTACGCTTTAGAATAAAATTGCAAATTTTAATTTTTAAGACACATTTTTTAAAAATTTTATTTGCTTTTTCTGTCCTAATTATATCTTTAATTTTTTAAAAAACTGTTGCAAAAGCAACAAAAATGAAATATAATTTTGTTGAAATTTCATAATCTTTCGTATAATAATTATGTCGAATTTTGTACATTTAGAGAGGCTAGTTTTTGATAATTTTGGAGGTTATTTTATGGATACTAATTTTGATAAAAAAATTTTTATAGAAAATTTTAAACATAGTTGCAATAAAGTTCAAATAAAAAAATTTGTAAAAGGAGAAACGGTTACTACCTATATTGAAAAACGTAATCAAATATGTATTTTATTGACTGGAAAAGTTGAATTAATCCGATATGATTTTAATGGAAATAAAACCATTATTGGTAATTTTGAAGAAAATGATATTTTTGGAGAAGTTTTTTATCCAGCTAATACAAACAATGAACTTTTTGTTGTCGCTAAAAGAAATTCAGAAGTTTTATTCTTTACATATGACTCTCTTTTTAATAAATGTAGACGTAATTGTGATTTTCATAAGAACCTTGTGAATAGTTTAAGTGAATTATTTTTAGATCAAATTATTAATTTGAATTTGCGTATTGAACTTTTAACAAAAAGAAATATTAGAGGTAAGATTCTTTCCTATTTTGATATACTTTCCAAACGTTCTTTGCATAAAACTTTTTCTATACCTTTTTCTTATACAGACTTGGCTGATTTTTTGAGTATTGATAGAAGTGCTATGATGAGAGAGCTAAAACTTCTTATCGACGAGGGTTTTATTAAGAAAAATGGTAATAAAATTACTTTGCTTTTTTAAATTTTAATTTTAGGGATGGACCTTTCTGTAAAATTTTTACGAAAAGGTCCGTCCCTGTTTTTAAATTTTAAAATTAGATAGTTAAATAATATCTTTCTTTTCCATTTACTGTCGTTGTTCTGATGACATATCCAGAGGGTCTATTTGTTACTGTTCCACTTACTGCTGAACTTCCATTGATGGTTCCATCATAGAAGTTTAATTCTCCTGTGGTCTCTATTCCATATATTCGTCCTTCTATGGTAATGAAGTCTTGATTTACTGTTCCATCATCTTGTCCTAATGTTAATGTTCCACTATTTATAATAGCTGTTCCGGTTGTACTTGTTATTTTTCCTACTCCACTTCCTGTTGCATCAATATTTGTTAATTTGATAGTTTGTGTTTCTTCTCCTATGATACTATTGATTGCTGATTGTAGGTTTGAATAACTTACTCCATTTACTTCTGCTACTGTGTTTACTGTTCCTGCTAATGCCAAATAGTCTACAAAATATTCTCCTTCTATTTTATTCGCTACTGCATATCCACTTTCTGTATAGGTGATAAATCCTTGGGTTGCTCCTGTTTTTCCTTTGATTTGACCGTCATACATATATACTATTCCAGCTGTTGTTACTGATAACCCATATGTTTCTCCTGTAATTATTGGACTGTTCGAATTCATTGTTCCTGTTTCTCCTATGTTGATTCTTCCCCCTGCTGCATATATTCCTATATCTGATTGTATTTCTGCGCCTTCTTTTATGTTGGTTGTTCCTCCGGCATTATAAATTCCATATGTATTTGATGAAATAGTTCCTCCATTCACATTTGCTGTTGATGAACTTGAATAATTA
This sequence comes from uncultured Clostridia bacterium, assembly GCA_944391755.1. GTDB lineage: Bacteria > Bacillota > Clostridia > TANB77 > CAG-508 > CAG-269. The sequence goes on along the minus strand of CALXUT010000039.1, from coordinate 6,501 downwards.
TATATTCCGTATGTATTTGAACTAACTGTTCCACTTTCTACATTTACGGTTCCACTTACACTATTGTATACTCCAGATGAACTATCTTTTATTGTTAATGTTCCTTTATTTTGCATTTCTGTGTAATTGTTGATTATATATCCGTTTAGGTCTATTGTTATATTCTGATTTTCTTCAATTATTACAGTCGCTCCTGGATCTGAATCTCTTAATATTTCTATCGTACTTTCTTCCGTTCCACATGCAATTACTGCTTTCTGTATTGAGTCATATTCTGTCCCGTTTACTCTTGCTGCATTTGTTGTTGTTCGTTGCAATGTTAATACTTTATTTGTTATTTCATCAGTTATATTTATTTCTGTATAATTCTCTATTTCAACTATATCTCCTATTATTGTATTAGATGTGCTTGTTATTTTTCCATCATAAAAAAATAATTTTCCAGAATTATTATGTATTCCACTTGTTACTTTTGGATTTTCTTGAGATATTATTCCATCGTCTTTTACTCCTAAGATTATATTTCCTATATTATTGTTATATATTCCATAACTAGCAACGCCTCCACTACTACTTATTTCTCCAGATGTTATTACTACATTGCCTGTACTATTTAACAATACAACTACTACTTACTAATCCTCCAGTTATTTTTATATTTCCAATACTATTATTATATAAAGCATAACTTCTTCCATATCTATTACTATTACATACACTACTTACTGTTCCCGAAGTTATCTCTATTATGCCTTCATCATTATTATAAATTCCATAACTATAACTACTGTTAATAGTATTGCTACTACCATTTACCGTTCCTCCTAATACTTTTATACTTCCCGTACTATTGTTATAAATTCCATAACTATAGTTAGAAGAATTAGAACAACTATCTACATTCCCTCCACTCACTATGAGTTCTCCTTCATTATATATTACCGTTTTTGTCCTATTTTCTATTATTCCACTTGATATTGTTAATTTTCCTCCGTTTAAATTTGTTAAAGTTTCTTCACTTGTTGCAACTATAGTTCCAGTTTGCTCTACACTTGTATCTATTATTTCTAATATTCCATTATTTTCTATTGTTTTTTCTTTCATATCTGAGGTTATACTATAGCCATTTAGATTTAATACTATATTATCAGTATTAGGTATTGTTATTATCTTATCATTTTCGGTATAAACTATACTCCTTAATAGATCAATTGTTGTTTGTTCATTTCCTACTGCATTTATTGCATCTTCTAATGTTAAATATGTAGTTGTTCCTATTTGTGCCACCGGTATTAATGTCGTTGATAATGTTAGTATAGTTTCATTTTCATTATAATTTAGAGTTGTCTTATCTTCATATTCTGTTATCAATTCATATATAGCCTTAGTTGTTCCTTCTATTTTTCCATCATAAAAATATAGTTTACCTTTTGTATTATATATTCCGTATCCAACACTATTAGTTGATGTTCCCGTATACTCTCCTTTTATATATGGTTCTTCTTGAGATACTATTTCATCTCCTTTTATTCCTATTATTATGTTTCCATTATTACTATTATATATTCCATAACTATTACCACTAGCATTGCTACTATTTATGTTTCCTCCTGTAACAGTTACTGTTCCCGAACTATGATTATAAATCCCCTTACTAGAACTAACACCACTTGTATTACTGCTTATTATCCCTCCTGTTACTTCAATACTTCCTGTACTATAGTTATAAATTCCAGAATAGTGTACACTAATTGTTCCTCCTATTACTTTTACATTTCCTGTACTTTTATTATAAATCCCAGAACTACCACTATTATTTATTACTCCACCAATTATTTGTATATTCCCTATATTATTATTATAGATTCCAGAAGAGGCACTATTTACTGTTCCTCCTTCTATTATTATATTTCCTATACCACTATTATAGATTCCATAACTATTACAATTTATTGTTCCCCCTGTTATCTTTATATTCCCAATATCATTATTATAGATTCCATAAGTGTTACTTGTCGAATCTATTGTTAATTTTCCGGTTTGTTCTATACTACTATCTGTTATCTCCAAATTCCCATAATTATTTACTAAAGTATTATTACCTGGAGATATAGTTAATGTATAACCACATAAATCTAATATTATATCTTTATTTTCATTTACTTCTAAAGTTTCCTTTAATTGTATATCTTTTATTATTGTTACAGTATCTTTATACTCATTACTATACTTTTTTGTTGCATTTACTGCTTCTTGTACTTTTGTATAATATACCCATTCTATTCTCGCTTCATATCCTTCTATAACTCCTAATTGGACAGTTGTTATTTCATTTTCATACCCTGTAGATACTGGTCCGTATCCTTCTGGTGTATTTGTTGCGTCACCCTGTATTGCTGTTATTCCTTGAATCTTACCGTCATAGAAATTAAATATATTGTTATTTTCTATTCCTACTTTATATCCATAGATTGTTGGTAGATCATATTCTATTTCTGTACTATTATCTCCTAATGTAAATGTTCCATTGTTTATACAGAGAGGTATTTCTGCATTTGAGCTTCCTACTGTATATCCTTTTAAATCTAATATGATATTTTGTCCTTCATATGTTTCAAATTCTTCATCTGTACTTTTTAACATTTCTATTGTCGTTTGTGTATCTCCTGCTGTTTTACTACATGCATCTACTGCAGCTTGTACTGTTGTATATGTTATACTTCCTATCTTACATACTGGTTCTTCATATTTTACATTATATCTTATTTGTTGGAAATCTGCTTTATTTCCTGCTTTATCTGTCACATTAAAATATAAATTATATTGCCCTATTCCTAAACTATTTTTTGTTATTGTTGTTCCTGTACTTTCAAAATCTATATATTTTATTTCTTCTCCTTCTCCTGCCCATGCATATTGTACTTTATCTAATCTACTTACTCCTGTATCATTTGCCGTAAGTGTTAATGTTAAATCTATCGTTCCATTTGAATTTGTTACTACATAATTTGTTTGTGTTGTCGATACACTTGCTGTTGGTTTTTCTTTATCTATATTATTTATTTCTATTTGTTCTTCATCTGTTACTACTCCTGATTCATTTAGTGTCCTTGCATATACTTTTTTATTTTCTGTTATGATTACTTCTTGCATATATTGGTCTGCATCTTGCCATGCTATTCCATCTTCACTATACTGTTTTGTATCATTATTATATGGATATGTTATAGTTACTGTTACATCTCCATTTGTAAATTCAATTGGTGTTGCTTCCATTGTTATATTTTCTACTGCCTTTGCTAGTATCGTATGATACTTTGTATCATTTTCTGTAAAATATGTATATGGCATATATTCTGTTCTTGGAATTATACTTCCATTATAAGTTGTTTGTCTTGTATTTCCTATTAATACTCCATTATAAAAATTAAAATTATAATTAGAATTGCCCATACCAACTCCATATGTTTCTCCATAGATTGCTGGATTTGTAACACTTAATCCGTCTTCCTGTCTTCCTATTGTTATCTTATTTGATGAATATCCATATATTCCATATGTCTTTCCTTCTATTCTTCCTCCATATATATTTGTCGTTCCATATGCATATACTCCATATGCTCCTGTTCCTATTACTTTTCCTCCTGTCATTTCCATAGTTGAAGAACTTCCATTATATACTCCATAATATCCTTTAACTTCTCCTCCATTTATATATAGTTTTACAGTTGTTCTACTATAATTATATATTCCATATGCGCTACTACTTGAATATGTTGCTTCTATCTTTCCTCCATTTACATTTAATGTTCCATTATAATTATAAATTCCTCTATAGTAACCATTGATTTGTACATTATCATCTATATTAATGATTGCTGAACTATAGTTGTTGTATATTGGTGCATAACTTGTTGATGTAGAATTATTCTCTATTGTTATACTATTACTTACTGTTAATGTTCCATTATTTGTTATAGTATATATACTACTTGTTCCACTTGTTATTTTTCCTGTTCCTGTTATTTCTACCGTTTTACCACTACTTACTGTTATGGTTGAACTTCTCGTTAATGTATAGCTTTGCACATCAAATGTTACACTTTTATTAAATGTTGCTGTACTTGTATCTGTATAATCTCCTAATAATTTTATTATTGATCCATCTGATGCCACCGTTATTGCTTCTGCTAGTGTTTCTGTTGTTATTCTATAATCTACTAAATAATTTGCTATTCCTATTACTATATCTTGTCTTTGAGATATATTTCCTACTTTATCTATAGTCCATAAATAATATGTTGTATTTGTTATTAAATCTTCAATAGTAAATTCATTCATTGTTTGTTCTATCCAATTACTACTTTCTGTTGGAGGTGTATCTTCTGTACTTATATAATATCCTTTTAATCCTGAGCCTTTATCTGTTGCTTTTACTTCTATTTTTGCTTCTTCTTTTGATGTTATTACTGGTTCTGCTTTTTCTATTACTGGTTCTTTTTTATCTATCTTTATTGATGTTTTATCTCCATATTTACTTGTAGTACTGTCTGTATATACTGCTCTTAAATATATTTCTTTTTCTATATCATTATTTAATGTAAATACTACCTTATTATCTGTTTTTGCATAATTATTAAATCTTATTCCATCTCCTATTTCTTCTGATTTTAGTGTTATTTTATTTATTGTAAATGTGTCTTGAAATGCTTCTTCATCAATTGAATCTTTTATATATCCTATATATAAATAATATTTCTCTCCTCCTTTTATTGTGGTTGTATAATCATCTGTCATTGTTTCTCCACATACTCTTATTATTTCTTGTTCTGTATCTTCACTTATTATAGCAGCTATTCCATAATCATAATAATTTATTTCACATGAAATTGTTGCATTTATAGTTATTTCTAATTCTGCTTCTGGATAATCAGTCAAATCTATTTCAAAATAACTTTCTGCTGTTGAATTATGTATTCCTGAGTTATTTGGTTTCAATGAATTTGTGCTTTCATCTATCTCAAAATAATAATCACTATCACTTTTAGGTTCACTTATCCATTCTGGTTTATTTCCTGACATAGGAAATGTCGTTGTATAATTTAATTCAAGTTTTCCAGGTATATCTTTCCATATTACTCCATTTTCTGAATACTGATATTTCTCTACAGCCTTCCCTGTTACACTTGTATCTAATGTAATTTCTCCATATAAATTATCTTTCGTCCATGTTCCATTACTTGGATCTTGCCTTAATGTTACAATTGTTGATTTTGCTAATTCTTCATATATTTCATCTACTCGATCTAAATCTTTTGCATAATTGTCATGTATTTGTTGTACTTCCTGTTCTTGTACTTGGGCTCTATTTAATAATGATAAATAGACTCCTGTTAATATAAATACAAAAAATAAGCAAGCTAATAACACAAATAGTGTAATTGCTCCCTTTTCTTTTTTTTCACTTTTATAGAATTGTAACCCCTTCATATTCTTCCTTCGTTCTTTATGTGCGTATATTTTTTATATGCACAATTTTATTATAATATATATTGCTTTGGTTTTCAATAAGATTTTCGTTAATTAGATAACTTAATGAAATCTTTTATCCAAAATATATCAAAAATAGACATGAAAAGCAAGTGTTCTAGGTGAATATGAATGTTGATATTTATTGTTAGCAAATTGCTTTTATGAAAACTGATAATAGCATAAGGCATTTATAGATAACATTTTTTTCTAACTTTAATTTATCTAATTAACGATAAGAACAAAAACTTTTAATCTCACACAATAAAACCACAGAGCTTAACATGAACCAAAAAGTCTGTCCCTATTTTCCGATTCAAGGACCGTCCCCAAAGTCTGAGATTCATAATTTCAAAAAATTTGCATATACTTATAAAAATATCATTGGAGGAAATATATGCAAAAATCAAAAATTTTTTTATCAATATTATTAATTATAACTTTATGCGCAATTACAATACAATCTTATTGTTTTTCAAATAATTATACATGGACAACATTAGATAATTCTATAGAAACTTCTTCTTCAATAAATACAAATTCTGAAATAATAGATAATAATTCACTTTCCTTAGAAGCTGGCTCTGCCATTTTAATAGAACAAAATAGTGGCGAAATTCTTTATGGATATAATATTCATGAACAATTACATCCTGCGAGTGTAACAAAAATAATGAGTCTATTACTTATTATGGAAGCTTTAGATTCTGGCAAAATAACACTTGATACGCAAATACCATGTAGTGAAAATGCTGCTAGTATGGGCGGTTCTCAAATTTGGTTAGATACAACTGAAACTTTAAGTGTTAATGATATGTTAAAAGCTATAGCAGTTGTTTCTGCTAATGATTATAAGGTACAATTAAGACACAAAAAATTCTAAATTTTAAAATTGAAAATTTTTATTTTCAATTTTTTTTATTTTTTAATTTATGAAATTCAATTGCGAGTAGGAAAATATTTGTGCTATTT
>CALXUT010000038.1 GCA_944391755.1 uncultured Clostridia bacterium | reverse complement strand
GAGGGTCATAGGTTCGAGCCCTATAGCGACCACCATGTTTTACGGCCTGGTAGTTCAGTTGGTTAGAACGCTAGCCTGTCACGCTAGAGGTCGACGGTTCGAGCCCGTTCCAGGTCGCCATTTTTTTTATATATGAGGCTTGATAGCTCAGTTGGTAGAGCAGAGGACTGAAAATCCTCGTGTCAGTGGTTCGATTCCACTTCAAGCCACCAGAAGTAGGAAACTAAAACTAGATTTAGTTTCTTTTTTTATTTTATTTAGAGTATTTATTGTGGAATCGAAAAGGACGTGCCGAATATAATGAGGCAAAAATAGTCCAGTGGACTATTTTTAGGACGCGGCTTGCCGATTCCACTTGAAGCCACCAGAAAAAGAAACTAAAATTAGATATAGTTTCTTTTTTTATTAGGATTGCTTATTTCGAAATTAAACTAATTTCATTGATTTTATTAGCTATAGATGATATAATCTACAAAATAAAAAATATGGAGGTATATTTATGAAATGTCCAGTATGCAAAGATGTTACATTATTAATGAGTGAAAGGAAAGGAGTAGAGATTGACTATTGTCCAGAATGTCGTGGTATATGGCTTGATAGAGGAGAATTAGATAAATTAATAGAAAAAGAAGAAAATTACAATAAAGAACATTATAGTGAGAATTATCTACATAACAAACAAAATCCTTATAAAGAAGAGGATTATGATAAAAATTATAAAAAAGACAAATATTCACATAAAAGAAAGAGAGAATCTTTTATGGGAGAAATATTTGATATATTCGGTGACTAATCTTGAAAAATATGAAAGAAGCTTATAAAGATAATTCATGCAATAGCAAAAATTTGAAAAAATTAACATAATATGTTATAATATAATCAGTTAATTTGTACTAAGTTAATAGTGTAATTACACTATCAACTACTCCCACATTTGAGGGGGAACTCCCTGAAAAGGGCCTCATTTGTGTTTATATATATATTATATTCTTATTTTGAGGAGGAAAAAACATGAAAAAGACTCGGTTTGCGACTATGTTGCTTGCCATGGTTATGCTGTTTAGCATGACTTCCATGGTAACAACAGCTTCTGCTATCCACATTGTGGATGAAGAAGCTCGGATTTACGTGGATGGAGAGCGAGTGAGAAACATTGACGCCTATGTGGACGAGGATGGTGACATCCGCGTCTACGATTTGGAAGACCTCTATGAGGTTCTTCCAGAACTGGAAGATGAGGACATTGCAGTCCTACCGGATGATGATGGCTACGTCCTTGAAAACTTCTTGGATTACCTGGAATACAGCTATTCCATTACTGGGAATAGACTTTATATCAATAGTGAACCAATTAGCTGGGACGATGACGACGATGTCATCGATATCAGCGATTGGGATGACGAGGTTATTGATATCAGTGATCTCGTCGAAGAGAAGCCAGTTCAAATCTATAGCAACGGCATGTCTGTAGAAACAGAGAGTGTCTTTCTCTCCCAGAAGGGCGTGTACTTAGTAGGATTCGAAGATCTATTTAAGATCTTCCCTACCGAGACGGCAAGTATGTACTTGCCCTTCAATTCGACCCAGGAGACCCTCTTGGAAGACTGGTGTAACCGCTTTGGTTATACCATGAGTACAATGAGGGAGCATGTTTTCATCAATAATGATGGAAATACTCCTGTGGAGTTGCGAATCAACGGGATTCGAGTAGAATTTCCTGACCAGCAACCTGTCATCGTCCCTCCGGGACGTACAATGATTCCCGTCGCTTTTGTGGCGGAAGCATTGGGCTGGGATGTCACCTGGGATTCCCAGAATCAACGGGTTATCATCATGAAGGGCAACAATACGATGATCCTGTGGTTCGGGTATGATACCTACTGGATTAACGGCACCTATCATGAAATGGACGTCAAGGTCTACACGGAAAGGGATAGGACGATGGTGCCTATCGCTTTTATAGCAGAAGCCTTCAACCAGAAGCTGAGTTTCTGGATGGAAGATGGCGTATTCATTGTTGATTTATCGACTTAAGTTCCGGTCGATAACATAAAAATCCCCACTAACCAATATGGTTAGTGGGGATTTTAACTTGCTAAGATTCATATTTATAAAAAACATAATTAGGATGATAACTATACGTATAAGTTCCTTCATAAATTGAAGAAGTTTCATTTTGCAGAGGAATATTGATATAAACAGGGCATTTAAAATGTTCACCTAAATTATTTTCTATATAAATTGTAAAACTTAAACTACAACGGATATCATCCAAAAGCACATTACATTTTTGCAAAAGAGAACCATCATAACGAATGGCACTATCAGAATTATTAATTGTATAATCTGTTTTTATGTTAGAATTTACATATCCTAGAGTAATAGGATTTGCACAATTATTAAACAAAATTGGTTCATCATAATTGATTTCATCTTCTGATGAAACTGTAAAATCTAAATCAGAAGATAATATATTTTCTTCATTAACACTAAATTTGGCAAAATCCTGTAATCCTTTATAATATAAATTAGGTGTTCCTAAATTAGGAGTTGTATTAAAAGAAATCCCCTTAATAGAAACAGATTTTAATGTATTTTCTAGTGTATAATCCTCATTCTCATTATTGATAAAAATGGCGATATCTGTAAATTGATTAAGGTTATTAATCGTAGTCGTATTATTAGAATTGATTGTGGTTTCAGAAGAACAACTACTAAAAAGAACAATTCTATCAATTGTAAATACATGATTAATATTTTCTGTAGAAATATTTAAAATATAATTTTCAAAAAACAATTTATTTAAAAGAGGCGAAAACATAATATGAGTCAATAAAACCAATATAAAAAGCAAAAAAATAAAAACAACAAGAAAAATGATTTTCTTAATCTTATTATTCATATAACCCTCCTTTACAATAATATAATATAAATTATGCTTTTAAGCAAGTAAATATTAAAAATTCCAAAAATTTAAATTGACAAAATTCGCACATAATATTAAAATAAAATTAGGTGGTAAAATGAAATCAAAAGAAAAAAGAAGGATAATATTAGCCATAGTAATTGTATCAATATTAATCATAATTTATATTGCTTATAATATATATACCAATCAAGTAATTTCTTATGCAAGTAATGATAAAGTGGTTACTGAGGTAGCTGAAATTTCTGAGGCTGAAAAGATAGATATAGATGAAATTATTTCAGAGAACCAAGTAAATTCAGAAGAACAGATAATAACAGAAGAAATAGACTTAGAATATATTACGGAGTATAGAAATAATAATGAATTGCCTAAAGGCACAATTCAAGTTGTTCAAGAGGGAAGAACTGGAAAACAACAAATTACAATAAAAAGAACAATTGATGAAAATCAAGAAATACATGAAGAAGAAATTAATTCCATAATAACAAAAGCAGCAGTAAACAAAATCGTTGAAATCGGTACATCTAATAGTAAATATACATATAAAATTACAAAAGGTAGTAGTGTATATGTAACTTCTGATAGAGCAGATATCATGAGAGAAAATAATATAGAAAGTAGTAAGATAACGACAATAGCAAAAAATACAGAGATGACAGTCATAGAAATAACGGATGACTGGTATATGGTTTCTGTGGATGGACAAACTGGTTGGATAAAAGCAGAGAATGTAACAAGTGTTAATCCAAATCCAATAACAGGTGGAAGTAGCGAAAATGGTATTATAGCAAAATGTGATTTTAACATGGCATTAAATAAACCAAGTGGATTATCACTAGAACAATTTAAAAAAGTACTAAGTGATTCAAAAGATGTAAATAATATATTTAGTGATAATGCAGAATATTTTTATTACATAGAACAACAATATAATATAAATGGAATATTTGTAGCAGCGATTGGTATTCATGAAAGCGGTTGGGGAACATCAAAAATTGCATTAAATAAAAAGAATTTATTTGGATATGGAGCATATGATTCTAGTCCATATAGTAGTTCCTATAATTTTGATACATATGCAGAAGGAATAGATTTAATTGCTAGAGTTCTAGTGAAGTATTATTTAAATCCTGCAGGAACAGCAATATATGGTGGTGAAACTGCAAGCGGAAAGTATTATAATGGTAATACTGTATCAGCTGTAAATAAAAAATATGCGACAGATAAAAACTGGGCAAATAAAGTATATAATTATATGGAATATTTATACAAAAAAATTTAAAAAATAGCAAGAATAAACTTGCTATTTTTTAAATTGTAGTGTATGATATATAGGTAGATATTATACGAACTAAAAAGAAAGGGGAACCTATATGAAAAAGATAGCAACAATAGTTATAATATTGGTTATAATATTAGCAACCCTTGGATGTAACCAAGTATATGCAGAAAATACTAATATACTAGATGAACAAACAGAAAGTCAATTAATTAAAATAAAAGAAAATGCAGCCAAAACATTGGATGACTATAAAGAAAAATATGGATCTGATGCTTATGGATTAACTGCATATATATTAAATTTAGTTAGAATATATAGTATACCATTATGTTTTCTAGGAATTGCTATTAGTGCAATTTACCAATATGTAATAGGTATAAGAAAATTAGATACCCAAGAAAAAGGTTTAGTAATGATGGTATCTTTTGTAACAATATTAGTAATATGCCAAATCTTGCCACTTGCGTTTGCAATTGTTGTAAAATTTGGAAGGGGGTAACGAATGAAAGTTTTATTTGCAGTAAGTAATGATAAAATGTCAGAATCTATAATAAAACAATATCAAAAAGAATATAAACAAATAATTTCATATAAAAATGTTTATTACTTTAATGCAATATTAAAAGAATTACAAAGAGATAAAACATATGATAGAATCGTAATAAGTGAAGATTTAGAACAATATGTTAATGCAGATTATGAGCAAAGAGACAAATTTTTATTTGATAAATTAGATAGTATAAGTGATGAAGCTTCAAATATGAATGGGGAAGATATTCCTATACTTTTAATATGTACAGAAAGAAGAACAAAATCAGAACCAATGTTGGTAAAATTATTTGGAATAGGAATATATAATGCAATAATAGGTACAGATAGAAGTGTAACTGAAGTTTGTAGATTAATCAATAGACCTCGTTCCAAAAAAGAAGCTAAAATTTATTACAAAATAGATTCAGAAGATGTTTCATATGAAAAAGAAGATGAAAATGATGTAAGTGAATTAGAAATCCAAAATATTTTAGCTCATTATAAAAGATTAGGTAATGATGTAGAACGTTATGTTGAAAGTTTTAATAGTATAGCAAGTCAATATAATGATGTACAATTAAGAGTAATTAGTAAATGTTTACCATTGAGTGTAAGAGCTGTACTAGAAGAGATGTCTCCTAAATATCAAGAAATAAATTCATATAATAATAAGATTTCTGATAAAGTTAGAACAAATAAAAAACAAGAACAAGTTGGTACAAGTGAAATTTTATTAAAAAGTAATAAAACATCTAAAATCACAGAACCGGTTGTTGTTCCATCAACAATTGATACGACTAAAAAAAGAAAAATTCTTACAAAAGCAGATGAAACTTCAAACAGGGAATTTGTAAGACCAAAGGTTCAAGAACCAATACAAGAACCACAATTAGAAGAAACGATTTTACCAGAAATACAATTAGATGATTTACCAGAAATAGAAGAAATTCCAGAAACAGAGTATATTCCTCAAGAAAATAATATAGAAGAAGTACCACAAGAAACTCAAGAAGTGCCAGTAAAAAGAAAAAGAGGTAGACCTAGAAAAGTTGTAACAGAACCTGTAGAGCAAGCACCAAAAAGAAAAAGAGGTAGACCTAGAAAAGTTATAGAGCCAGAAGAAACTATATTACCTGGATTAAATTCAGAAGAAGATGAAGAAGATAGTATTTTACCTGGATTTGAATCCGTTGAAGAAAATGTACTACCAGGACTAGACAATAATTATGATAATGTTCAACAAGTAAATGAAGAAGATGAAGAAGATGTAGTACTTCCTGGATTTAATGGAGGAGAAATAGAAAGTCAATATACAGATGTATTGAGGAATCTAAGAGAAGAAAATGAAAAAGAAGAAGTACCTACTATAAGAAATCAAAATGTACAAAGAGTACAATATGAAGAACTAAATATTAATAATATTATGTCTCCAAATCAGAAAATAGTATCATTTGTAGGAACTAGTAAAAATGGAACATCATTTTTAATAAACAATGTTGCAGAAATCTTATCAACGAATGGAATAGATACAGCTATTTTAGATTTAACACATAATAGAAATGCATATTATATATATACTAAGAACGAGGAACAATTAAGAGAACAATCTAATCATATTATACCAAATTTAGTTTCAGGACAAGCTAATGGAATACTAGAACATAAGAATTTAACAATATATACATCACCTTTTGAAGATGATGAAGAATTACAAAATGTAGAACCTATTGTAGAAACTTTAGTTAGAAATCATACAGTTGTATTAATGGATTGTGATTTTTCTACACCAATGAGATATTTTAAATATGCACAAGAAATATATCTAGTGCAATCTATGGATATTCTTACAATTCAACCATTAACAGCATTTCTAAGACAATTAAGTGATAAGAATATGTTTGAATCATCAAAAGCAAGAGTTGTATTGAACAAATTTGTAAGAACACGAGAAATAAATGAAGAATTACTTATAGGAGGAATTTCTATATATAATGATGCAAGTATGACAGTAAGGAAGGAACTATTTAATAGAAGAACTGTAAGTTTTATAACAATACCATTTGATTTAAAAACGTATTTTAGTTATTTAGATGGATTAGTAGTATGTGATGTAAAATTGAAAGGATATTCAAAAGAATTGATGCAAAGTTTGAATAATTTAGCAAACATGGTATATCCTGTAGGAGGTAAAAAGACAACACAAAAATATATGCCACCATCAGTGAAAAACAATAATACATTTTCTAGTAGTATGAATAATACATTAAGTCAAATGAAAAGGAATTATTAGTATTGGAGGCGAAAAACATTGACAATATTATTAATTGGAATATTAGTTTCAATAATAATTTTCTTATTAATTTATAATATATCTATACACAAAAAAATACAGCAATTTAATAATTTAAATAGACAAGCTAATAATTTAAGAGTATTACAAGATTTTTTAAGTACAATAGGAGAATGTTCATCAGTTGATGAAAAAATAAAAAAGATTAATGATATTCTTATAGAAAAATATGAAATAAAATATTCAACAATTGTTGTATTTGATGGTGCAGAATATCAAGTTAAAGCATCAAATGTTGATCCAAAGCACTGGGAGACATTAAAAAAACTTCAGGATGTTCCAATATTCAAAGATAGTGTAGCAACAGCAACGCCTAAGTATGTTACTGTAAATAATGATAGCGAAAGATTACCATATCAAGAAATGGAATTTGGAAGAGCAAAATCAGCCATCTTTTTCCCAATATACATAGAAAATGTATATATTGGATATTGGATTATAGAGAGTGGAGTGCCACATGATTTTGATAATATAGATACCAATATATTTGAAGTAGTAAAAGAAAATATAGTATCTGTACTAAGAACAGTAGTACATCAAAGAACACTAGAAGCTATCGTAAGAAAAGATTTATTTACAGGTTTATATTCAGAAGAGTACTTATATACAGAAGGAAAGAAAATTATTGACAAATATACAACATCAGCAGTATGCATGTTTAGAATAACGAATATAGAAGAAATAAATGAAAAATATTCTAGAAAGTTAGGAAATCAAGTAATAATTGATGTAAGTAATTTTGTAAAAAATAATTTATCAAAAGAATATTTATTTATAAGATATATGGGACCTAAATTTGCTATCGTGTTTTCAGGTGTAGATACAGATTCTGTAACAGGTTTTATAACAGATGTAAAAAATGAATTAGAAAAAACGTTAATTTCATTACCAACAAATAAAGAAGTAGAGGAAATTCCTCTTGAACAAATAGATAGAAAGACTAAAAAGAAAAAAGAGCCAATTCAACCAAAGGTTGCTCCTAAACTTAATTTTGTATTAACAACATATTATAAAGGAACAGGTATGGAAGAAGTGCTAAAAAAGCTAGAACAATATATTGATAATGCAGATAAGAGTGAAAATGATATCACTTGTATTTAACAAGTAAATGGAGGTAAGTATGGATTTTGATAAAACAATGAGTTTCAATTTTGAAAAAGAGAAAAATGCGAAAACGAAAGAAATATTAAAAGAGGTTTATGAGGCATTAGTTGAAAAAGGATATAATCCAATCAATCAATTAGTAGGATATATTTTGTCAGGAGATCCTACATATATTACTAGCCATAATGACGCACGAAATAAAATAAGAAAAATTGAAAGAGATGAATTATTAGAAAAAATGGTTAGAAATTATATAGGATTAGATGAATAGGAGTAATATGCGAATTTTAGGAATAGATTATGGAGAAGCAAGAACAGGAATTGCAATAACAGATGCTTTAAACATAACAGCACAAGGATTAGAAACAATATATAATAAGGGTTCAGATAAAGTGATTCTAAGACGTTTAGATGAAATTTTAGAAAAATATGAAGTAGGTACTATTGTTGTTGGCAAACCAATTAATATGAATGGTACAGAATCAGAAAGAACAATTGTTACAGAAAACTTTATCCATAAATTGAAATGCAAATATAACATGTTAAAAATTGAAACAATAGATGAAAGACTTACAACTGTGGCTGCTCATAAAACTATGAATTTCTTAGATGTTAACAAGAATAAAAAGAAAAATATAGTAGATACTATATCTGCAGTATATATTTTAGAAACATATTTAAATAAAATAAAAAATTAGTTGCAAAAAAAAGTGAAATAGTGTATGATGTTTAAGATAAAAAATTAAATTTGAAAGGAGTAAATAATGGAAAACGAGGAATTAGATAATATAATAATCTTAAATGATGAAGAGGGAAATGAGGTAAAATTCGAATTCCTAGATTTAGTTGAATTAGATGAAGAAGAATATGTTGTATTATTACCGGTTTCAGAAGAAGGAGAAGAAGATGAAGGTGAAGTAGTAATACTAAAACTTGAAGATACTGATGAAGATTCAGAAGAAGAATCTTATGTAGGTGTTGAAGATGAAGAAATACTAAATAAAGTATTTGCAATATTTAAAGAAAAATATAAAGATGAATTTAATTTTGTAGATGAAGACTAAAATATGGATGTTGGGGTGGAAATACAATTTCTACATACCAACATCATTTTTTAATTAAGGAAAGGAAGGATAAAAATGTCAAATTTCTCAACAATTTTGTTATCCATTTTCATGGTAATGTTCTGGTTATTCAGAGCAATTGTTGCAGTATGTACACAATATTCAATAGACTTATTAGGAATAGTGGCTTATAACTTAAATTTAGAGATTATAATAGCATTTGTTACATTAATATGTATTATATTAATTATTAAAAGAAAAATGATAGGGGTATTAGCTTATGTATTAATATATGGCTTATATTTTGGGGAACATTTATTTACAACCTTAATTCCATTATTACAAAATCAAGTATCATTATCAGTAGATTTAAGTATGAACCTATTTTCTGATTTTGTTGCTATTCTTTTAGCAATATTTGCATTATTTGATATGCTAATAGATAAGAGCAGAAAAGCTAATCCAATTGACAAGAGAACAGATTGGTATTTTAAAAATCAAAAATATGAAGATGAATTAAAAGCAAGAGATCAAAGAGAAGACAAAAATGAATATAAATTTTATTAATAGAAAATTTACTTTTGAAACATAACTATTTAGAAGTGGATGAAAATTTTAGCAGGAAAAGTTAAAGAAAGGATAAAAATGAAAGAAGCATTGATATTATTTTCTGGTGGTAAAGATTCTTTTTTATCGGCATTAAAAACTTTAGAAAAAGGATATACAATAAATCTTATTACATTTCAAAATGGTATGGAATTAAATACTAAAAATATTTTAGTTGGAGCTAAAAGGATTCAAAAAAAATTTGGAACAGAAAGAGTCAATATAATTGGAATTAAGTATACAGATGCAATATGGAGAGAATTAATTTGTGAATTTTATAATTATAATAGTGAATATATAGTAAATCATTTTGAAAACATAACGATATCGCAATTTAATTGTTTATCTTGTAGATTAGCAATGTATATAGTATCCATCATAATTTGTAAGCAAAATAAAATTTCGTATGTTGTAGATGGAGCGAGAAAGTGTCAATTGTTTGCAATAGAACAACCAGATTTTCTAACTAAATTTGAAATGCTATTTAATGAAAATAATATTAAGATAGAATATCCTCTAGCAAATGAAAATAATGATTTTATCGTAAAAAATGAAATATTAGCTAGAGGATTTGCACCTAAAATGAATGAAGCTCAATGCTTACTTGGTATGCCAGTAACTGAAAATGGAATGAATAAAGAAATTTTAGGTGGGCTAATGACTGTTTATGAGAAATATTTATATCCAAAAGCTAAAGATATATTGAATAGATATAAATATGCTGATTTTGGAGGAAGCTATTTTTAATGGATAATAGAATGGGGTTATTTATTCAAAAACTTTATCGGAAAGTGGAAAAATACAAAATACCATTTATAGGAATTAATAGAAAATATATAAATAAAATCTTTAAAGGAATTAAATAATTTGATTATAGATTCTGAATAAGTTGTTAGGAAGTGATAATCATGAATAATGAACAAAATTTAAGTAAAACAAATATCAACTGGTTTCCTGGGCATATGGCAAAAACGAGAAGGCAAATAACCGAAGATATAAAATTTGTAGATGTAGTAATTGAATTATTAGATGCACGAATACCAATATCTAGCCAAAATCCAGAAATAAAGCAAATCATAAAAAATAAAAAGAAAATAATTGTATTAAATAAGAGTGATTTAGCAGACGAAAAAGCAAATAAAGAATGGATTAATAAATTTAGAGAAAGCGGAGAAATTTCAGTTTTAACAGATTCCAATACTGGAAAAGGAATTGAGGAAGTATTTAAACAAATAAAAAATATAATGGCTACGGAATTAGAGAAAGCATCTAATAAAGGAAGAATTGGAAAAAAAATCAGAGTTATGATAGTAGGAATTCCTAATGTAGGAAAGTCTTCTTTTATAAATAGAATAGCAAAAAGAAATTCAGCAGAAGTAGCTAATAGACCAGGAGTTACACGCCAAAAACAATGGATAAGATTAGATAATGACATAGAATTATTAGATACGCCAGGAGTATTATGGCCTAAATTTGAAAGTGAGGAAGTTGCTTTAAATTTATCCTATGTTGGAACAATAAAAGACGATATACTAGAAATTACGGAGATAGCATATTGCTTGACTAAATTTTTATTAGAAAATTATAGAGAAAATCTTTTAGAAAGATATTCTTTAGATAAAAAACAGGTAGATATAATTTTAAATCAAGACCAAGAAGAAAATCAAAATATATATGAAATTATGCAATTAATAGGTAGAAAAAGAGGGGCAATTATTTCGGGTGGAAATGTTGATGATGAAAAAACTTCAAGAATTATATTAGATGATTTTAGAAATGGAAGGTTTGGTAAAATAACATTAGAAAAAGTTAAATAAAAAAATTACGATTTTTCGTAATTTTTTTTGTAATTCTATTGACAAAAACAGAGAAAAATACTATAATAAACAATGTCGCAAGACAAATACCAGTTTTACAAATGCAGATGTGGCGGAACTGG
>CALXUT010000037.1 GCA_944391755.1 uncultured Clostridia bacterium | reverse complement strand
CAACACCAGATAATAAGCAAGAAGGAGAAGATGATATCGATATCGCACAAGTTATTTTATCTATTGCAACAGGTGCAGGAAAGACATATTTTATACTAACAATAGGACTATTAGGAGTTGTAGCAATCGGCGTATTTGCGATAAAGAAATTTGTAATATAAAATGAGTAAAAAGCAGTAAGTTTAAGCTTACTGCTTTCTGTATATCTATAGTTTATTTTTTTGGAAAAAATTAATTAACCAAATTTGTTTACAACTAAAATACCTTATGATATAATTTGATAGAATATAACAATAATGGGGTGATTTCGTGAATCAGATATTAATAACAGGCGATGAATACAATAATAATCAATATAATAACAATAATAATAGAAATAAACCTAACAAAACTAAAATGCCAAAAACACCAAAAATGCCAAAAGAGAAAAATGTATTAGGTATTAATGGAATTGTAATATTTTATGCAATTTGTACAATAATATTAGGGATATGTATGATTAGTGGAAGTGCATATGCAAGAGCAATGATAAATGAAACTGTATTAGGTAGCATAAAACCTACAGTAGACATGATAAGAAATGATAATAACAACACCGTAGAATTAACAATAAAACATATAAGAGGAATCAAAACGGTTTCTTATAGATGGAATGCAGAAGAGCCTGTAATAATAAATGGAAATAATAGCAAAGAGATAAGTGAAACGATTGATTTGTTAGGAGGAAAGAATACTCTAATCGTAGATATTACAGAAGAAAATGGTGAAACTGTAACATATAGAAAAGAATTTACAGTAGGAAATATACCTGAAATTACATTAGAAGCAGTTGCAAATGGAGTTCAGGTAACAGTATCTAGTGGTGATGAGATTGACTACATTGTATACAGTTGGGATGGAGGAGAAGAAGAAACAATATATGTAGGAGAAACAACATATGAAGGAACAATAACAGCTCCATCAGGACAACATACTTTAAGAATAGAAGCTACTGATGTAAATAGTGTTACAGCAGTTAAAGAGCAAGTAGTTGTTGGAGATACAGAACCAACTTTAAAATTAGGAGCAAGCATTATAGATGATAAATTAGTATTTACAATAGATGCGGAAGATGATGAAGAAATTTCAACAATTCAAATAGAACATAATGATGGCGAACCTCAAATAATTGAAGTAAATGATACAACATATCATGGAGAAATTGAAATGACACAAGGAATGAATAAATTAATTGTATTAGTAACAAATGTAAATGGATTAGAGGCAATACAAGGAGTACAATTTAATAATGAATAGGAGTAAAATATGGTACAAGAAATATATATAATCGATGATGATGAATCATCACTACCAATATTTAAAGAATTATTTAAAGCAGATAAAGAATTCAAATTTATTGGTGTAAAAACTGAGCAAATTGATATTGCATTAAAAAATATCCCATTTTTAATCATTATCAATGAAGATGCGATTGATAGAGATATCATTGACTTATGCCAAAAAATAAGAAAAGATGAAGATAATAAAATAACACCAATCATTGTTGTTTCTTCAAATGAGGCTAGAGAGCACAGATTGGCAGTATTAAAAGAGTCAGTAGAATATTATATAAAAAAGCCAGTTGATACAGACTACTTATATTATACAGTAAAAAATTTAAATAGATTATTAAATATTAATAGAAGAATAAGTGCTTTAACAGGTCTTCCAGGAAATGTACAGATACATGCTGAATTGAAAAAAAGAATTTCTAAAAAAGAAGAATTTTCTGTATTATACTTAGACTTAGATAATTTTAAGGCATATAATGATGTTTATGGTTTTTTAAAAGGAGATGAAATCATTGAGTTTACAGCTCAAACAATATTAAAATGTATACACCAATTATTTTTAGAAAACTCATTTATTGGTCATATAGGAGGAGATGATTTTATAGCAATCATTTCAACAACAGAAGTAGATGAAATATGTCAATCAATCATAGCTACATTTGATAAAGAAGTAGAAAAATTTTTTACTGAAGAAGATTTAGATAGAGGATATATAGAAGTTGCAAATAGGAAAGGTGTTATAGAACAATTTCCATTAACTTCAATATCAATTGGTGTGGTTATTGCTGAGAAGGGAAGATTTTCCAATATATTAGAAATAGGAGAAGTTGGAGCACAAGTTAAGCATATGGCAAAATCTATCATGGGAAGTAGTTATGCAATTGATAGAAGACAAACTTAAAAGGAGAGTATTATAAATAATGTTTATACAAATATTAGTTTTAATAATATTAATAGGATTAAATGCTTTTTTTGCAGCCAGTGAAATCGCATTTATATCCTTAAATGACAACAAAATAGAAAAACAAGCTAAAGAAGGAAATAAGAAAGCTAAACAAATTCAAAAAATGTTAGAATCACCTAGTAAATTTTTAGCAACCATTCAGATAGGAATAACACTTGCTGGATTTTTATCAAGTGCTTTTGCATCAGATACATTTGCAGATATGTTAGCACCAGTATTAAATAATCTTATTCCAATAGGTGTTAGTGTTTGGCAAAACATTTCCATCATTATTATAACAATTATTTTGTCCTTCTTTACATTAATATTTGGTGAATTAGTACCTAAAAGACTTGCAATGAAAAATTATGAAAAAATAGCTTTTGGAACAATAGGAATTATCAGAGCAATATCTATCATTACAGCGCCATTTGTAAAATTTTTAACCATTACAACAAATGCGATATCTAAACTATTTGGGGTAGGAGAAAATGAAGAAGAGATCGTGACAGAAGAAGAAATAAAAATGATGGTAGACCAAGGAGAAGAAAATGGAACAATAGAAGAAGAAGAAAAAGAATTAATAAATAATGTATTTGAATTTAATGATATTACAGTTTCAGAAATCATGACACATAGAACAGATATATTTGCTGTAGATATCAATACTAGTGCAGAAGAGCTATTAGAGGAAATTGTAAAAGATGAATGTAAGCATAGTAGAATACCAGTATATGATGAAACAATAGACGAAATAAAGGGTGTACTTTATGTAAAAGATTTACTAAAAAATATTCAAAAGAAAAATTTTAAAATAAAAAATTTAATGAAAGAAGCCTATTTTGTATCTCAAAGTAAATTAATTAACGAATTGTTTAGAGAATTACAAAAAAATAAAAAGCAAATCGCAATTATTATAGATGAATATGGTGGAACAGCTGGATTAATCACTATGGAAGATATTCTAGAAGAAATCGTAGGAGACATCTATGATGAATATGATGAAATCGAAGAAGAATACCAAAAAATTGATGATAAAACCTATATATTATCAGGAAGTATGCCAATTTACGATGTCAATAAATTATTAGAATCTCATATACCAGAAGGAGATTATGATACTTTATCAGGATATTTGCAAGAAGAATTAGGAAGAATACCATCAGAAGAAGAAAATCCAGTAATTGAAACAGAAGAACTAACATTTAAAATCGAAGAATATGAAGACAAAAGAATCATGAAAGTAAAGGTGTGTAAAAACGAAGAAATATAAATTAAAAAAACGAAAGAAAGTGATAAAAACATCATATATATTGATTATAATGATGATAATATGTATTGCAATGGCAACAGGATACTCTATGTTTAATGAAAAACTCACAATTCATGGTACTGCCATTGCAAAAATGGAAGAAGAAGAGATTATTGTACCACCTGCAGGAACTGATGAAAATGGCGTAGATAGATTTTCAGCTACTACAAGTGTAGAGAATTTATTTGGAATGGAGTTACTAAGAGTTACAAAAGAAGAATGTGTAGGGAATTCTATAACAACCACAATGGAAGTTGTTTCTAGATTTGCATTATTACCAAGAACTTTAGAAATTACACTACATATTCAAAATGGATCAAAATATACATTTACAAATGGTAAAATAGAATTAGTAGAATCAGCAGATTCTGGAAATGCTTTTACACCTAGAAGCCAAACATTAAGCACAGTGACTGTTGAACCAGGAGCGACTACGACAGCAAATATGAGTGGAACAATAAATGTAGGGAGAATAGAAACAGGAACATATTACAAATATAAAATTTCTTTTGATTCTGAAGACGGAAAAGTAAAAGAATTTTATTATACTTTAAAATTAGAACCATAAGAAAAGCTCACATTAAGATGTGAGCTTTTCTGTACATTCTTTTATTTTGCTTAAAATAGTATTATACCAAGTATTACTATTAAAGTAATTGCTTTCAATAATGGATTTTATTTCTGTTAAAATAGTATCTGCTTTTTCATATTCTTTATTTCCTATATAAGCATCTGCTAAAGCTTCTTTTGAACGAAGGAGCCCTATATCTTTTGGATTTAAATATTTTTCTCTAATTTCAACAGAGTTTTTTAAATTCTCAATTGCTTTATTATAATCTTTTAGTTCTATATAAATTTGCCCTAATATTTTAGAAACACTGGTAGAGGTACTAGATGTATCAGTTTCGCTATTTTTTTCCATAGGTTCATAACAAGAATTTGCATAAAATAAAGCTTTATCATAGTCATGTAACAAATAGTAGATTTTAGCATAGTATAAAAACATAAAATACAATAAATCATTAGAAGAAAAAGAATTGTCTTTATAAATAGAATATGCTTCATCTAATGCTGTTTTTGCTCTTTCAGCTTCATTTTGATCAATATATAAGGCTGCTAGTTTTTGTAACCCTTCAATTAATAATTCTTTATCATCTGTATTGCGAGCAATATCTATAATTTTAAGAATATACTCTTCTGTTTTTTTAAAATCATATTTTTTATAATATAAATATTCAATATCTTTGTATAAAGTAGCTATATTTAATTCTATTTTAGAATCTTCATTTTGAATTTGCGCTAGTACTTTAAAAAGAATTTTTTCAGAGGTTTCAAAATCATTAATATCTCTAAAAAAGTAGCTAAACGCTAAATATATTTTTGCTTCAGAGATAGTAAAATCAGGAAATTTATTATAAATCGAATAGGCAATTGAAGCAAATTTTTCTTTTTCATCTATAGGTAATCCCCATACATAACTATTTGCAACATTTTCTATTAATGTATGGCAATTGCTTAAATTTGGTTTCAATTCGTTTTTCACAATTGTCGCTATCAAAGGATGTAAAGAAATCGTATCAGATATATAATCATAAGTAATAAAACTATGCTTGATTAATTTATTGATGTCTTTACCACTTTCTAATTGACACAATTCCATAAAATCTTCGAAACCACAACCAGATATTGGGAAAAAATATAAATTTATAAGGATATTTTTTTCCTGTGTAGTCAATACAGAAAGGTCAAATAGTAAAGAAATACAGCTATAGATAGAGTCATAATTATTGAAAGAATAAAGAACTTCACCATCCATATCAGGACGAATTCCTTGACTTTTTAAATCTTCTAACATTTTGGCAGGTTTTATACGAACTTCTTTCATAACACTTGCAATTAATTGGATAGCCAATGTATGACCTTTCACTTGATCAATAATTTCTTCAATAATTGGTAAATCTTCAGGTTTAATGAAAATATCATAAGCATTTTTAAAAACTTGAAGAAGTTGTTCTTTATTATCAATAGGTTGAATATGGATAATAGGTAATTTTAATGCTTTCAAATCATTTCTCGTTGTAAAAATGATTTTATAATTTCCTTCTAATAAAGTCTGTAAATGAGGATCATTGTCTGTATCAAAATTATCTATAATAATTAATGTCTTATCTGAAGACTGATTTTTTATTTCCTGTAATTTTCTTTCAAAAAATTCTTCGTTTGATTCTTCAACACCATTAGAATCCACTTTCCTAGAAAAGTTTTCTATATGAAAAAATTTATCATTCAAAATGGTGTTCATTATACTTTTTTCATAAGTTGCAAATATAATGGTTTGGTAATCGCTTTTATGTTTTTTGGCATAAACTTTTGCAATTTCACTTTTTCCAATTCCACCCATACCATATAAAAATACTCTATCATATTGATTTAGTTGTTCTTCAATTTGATTTAATTCATTTTCTCTTCCTACAAATTCAGGATTTGAAAAGATAGGAGTACTTTTTAATTCATAATTTATAGATATGGTATCTTTTTTGGAAACAGTAGTATTATTCAAAAGAAAAGAAATTCTATCAGACAATTCTTTAATTCGTTTTTCAATAGGGGGTGTTAGTGCATCAATCCAGTGAAATCTGCCAATATAATATTTGGCATCAGGGCTAACTTCTTTATCATCTATTTGAAAAGGGATTATATGAATAGGTTCATTTCTTCTAAGTCTTTCACAAGCAATATTAATCTCATTTAAGACATCAAAAGAATGTGATGATTCAAAATTTAATATTAATAAAAATATTTTACAATGATTAATCACTTCTGTGATATTTCCAGCATAAGCATCTACGGTATCACGAGGTGCATACCAACATTTTATTTTTTTACTTTCAAGTTCATTACATATAGCTGTTGCTATGTTTATAGCAGATTTTGTATGATAACTAATAAAAACATCATAATTCATTTACATCACCTATATCTAATATATCATTTAATGGATATGATTGCAAATATTTGTTATAATATGTTAAAATATAAAGGAAAGGAGCGTAAAATGGAATTAGTAGATATTGTTGATGAAAATAATAACCTAACAGGACAAGTTGAAGACAGATGGGTTGCTTATGAAAAAGGACTATGGAGAAGAGTTGTTTCTTGTTGGATAATGAATGAAAAAGGTGAAATTCTTTTGCAAAAAAGAACAGAAAATAAAATAAGAAATCCGAATAAATGGGCAAAAACAGGAGGACAAGTAGATAGTGGTGAAACGCCAGAACAAGCAATATGTAGGGAAGTGAAAGAAGAACTTGGAATAGAAATCCCTGAAGAACAAATAAAAGTATTAGATATCTATGAAAGTTAAATGAAGAATTTAGAATACAGATATTTAAAGAGTTTGCTAAAAGTAATGAAGAAGGAATTATCTTTACTACTACTTGGGACTTTGATGATAAAGAAGAATGGGATAGAATCTATAAATACATAAAAATATTTAAAGAAAATAATGCACAAACTTATATAGTTGAACTAGAGGCAGATTTAGAAGAACGATTAAAAAGAAACAAAATGGAAAATAGACTTTTAAACAAACCATCAAAGAGAAATTTAGAGTGGAGCGAAAAAGATTTACTAAAATCAGTAGAAAAGTATAGATTTAATTCTAAAGAAAATGAAATAAAAGAGAAAAATTATTTAAGGATTAATAATACCAATATAAATGCAAATGATGTTGCTAAGATAATAAAAGAAAAATTTAATTTATAAAATTTATTAAGAAATAAAAAATTATATATAAGTCTTATTATCATAAAAACCAAAAGCTCTCATATAATAATAAAAAAAGTATGGGAGCTTTTATGATGATTGTATTAAGTAAAAAAAGAATAACCATAATGGTTTTAGGAGTATTTTTATCTATTTTTGTATTTGTTTTTGCAACAGATATAAAAGAAACTGTACCAACAGTATCATTGCCTGTATCTGGTAAAACCATTGTAGTAGATGCAGGACATGGAAAACCAGATGAAGGAGCAGAAAGTAGCTCAGGAACTACAGAAGCGGAAACAAATTTAAAAATTGCATTAAAACTGCAAAATCTTTTAGAACAAAGTGGAACAACCGTTATACTTACACGCTCTGATGAAAATGCAATATACGATTTAGATGCGAAAACATTAAGACAAAAGAAAATATCAGATATACATAATCGAGTAAAAATAGGAAATGAATCCAGTGCAGATATATTTGTTTCCATTCACTTAAATAAAATTCCACAGCAACAATATGATGGTTGGCAAACATTTTATAATGCAAATAGTAGTGATGGACAAAAATTAGCAAAGTCTATACAAAGTAATTTGAATGATGCCATACAAAGAGAAAATAATAGAGAAGCAAAATTTATAGATAATATTTACATCATAAAACATGTTGAAATACCTACGGCAATCGTTGAGTGTGGATTTTTATCAAATCCAGAAGAAGAAAAATTATTATTAGAGGATGAATATCAAAATAAACTTGCTTGGGGAATCTATAATGGGATAATTGATTATTTTTATGAATAAAATTAATAATTGAATACTGCAAAATAAAAATAATAACTATTTCATAGCAAAAACATAGCTGTGGTCTTCCTATGGGTCTTTGCTAATTCAATAGTTATTATTTTTATTTTATTCAAAATGAATAAAATTTTTCATTAATGGAAAAATTAAAATAGAAATCTAAATATATATTTTATTGAGATAAAATAATATAATAAAAAATGAAAGTTATTTTGTTTAAACAAAATAACTTGACAAAAAATGATAAGATATAATTTATATAAGATAATATATTTAAGATTATCTGTATAGTATTTTTGACTTTATTAATTTGCATTAATTTCGTTTATTACAAAAATTGCTGAATCCTTACGGAAACAGCAATATTTTTTGTTAAATTTATCCAAAGACATTGACTTTTTGACATTTTGAGTGTATTATAATAGGTGTAAAAATTGGGATTTTATATCCTAAGGAGGATGAATATGGGAGAAGTTATAGTTATCACATCAGGAAAAGGTGGAGTTGGAAAAACCACAACAACAGCAAATTTAGGAGCAAGTTTAGCATTAGAAGGGAAAAAAGTCGTATTAATAGATACAGATATAGGTTTAAGAAACTTAGATGTTGTAATGGGACTTGAAAATAGAATTGTATATGATATTGTTGATGTTGTTGAAGAAAAATGTAAATTAAGACAAGCATTAATAAAAGATAAAAGATTTAAAGAATTATATTTATTACCAGCTGCACAAACGAGAGATAAAAGTGCAGTAAATGAAGAACAAATGAGATCATTAGTTAGCAAATTAAAAGAAGAATTTGACTACATATTGATAGACTGTCCTGCTGGAATAGAACAAGGATTTAAAAATGCTATAGCAGGAGCAAATCGTGCGATAGTAGTAACAACAGCCGAAATTTCTTCTATTAGAGATGCAGATAGAATCATAGGTTTATTAGAAGCATCTGAAATAAAAAATCCAGAATTAGTCATCAATAGGATAAGACCAAATATGGTAAAAAAAGGCGAAATGATGGATGTAAATGATATTGTTGACTTATTATCAATAGATTTAATTGGTGTCGTACCAGATGATGAATACATCATAACACAAACCAATAAAGGAGAACCTGTTATTCAAAATAGGAAAGCACCATCAGGAAAGGCATATTTAGAAATTGCAAAAAGAGTCTTAGGTGAAAATATAGAAGTAACAATACCTGGAAAAGAAAAGGGATTTTTTGCAAAGATAAAGAACATTTTTAAAAAATAAACAAAAGTTGGAGGGTAATAAATAATGTTTGAAAGCATAATGAAGTTTTTAAGGAAAATGACAAAAAAAGAAGACCAAACATTGAAATCTAAAGATGCTGCTAAAGAAAGATTACACTTAGTATTAATGCAAGATAGAGCAAATGTATCTGCAGACTTTTTAGATTTGATGAAACAAGAAATAATAGAAGTAATAAAAAAATATATAGATATAGATGAAAGTGCAATGGATGTAAGACTTACAAATAAAGAAAATAATGATGGAACAAATGGAGCTCCAGCATTGTATGCAAATATCCCTATACTAAATATAAAAGATGAAGCGAGAAAAAATGCAAAAGTAGAGCAAGACGATAATAAAAATGTGAAAACAAAAAAAGAGGATGTTGAACCAGAAACGGAACAAACAGAAGAAACAAAACAAGATAAACAAAATGAAACAGAGAATACTAAAAATAATGAAGAAACGAACAATGAAGAATCTTTAAAAAAAGAGTGATTAAATGAATATAAAAAACTTTAGAAAGATAGAATGGTGGATACCATTATGTGCAATTATATTGTGTGGAATTGGACTTGTAGCACTATTTTCCGCATCCTATGATTCCGGTTTGGAAGAATTTAAAAAACAAGCCATATGGATAGCTGTAAGTATTATAATTATGTTTATAGTAATGTTTATTGACTATAAACTTATTATTAAAATATCTCCAGTGTTGTATGGAATAGCAATCATTTCATTAATAGCGGTTTTATTTACAGAAGAAATAAATGGAGCTAGAAGTTGGTTCGTGATAGGAGATGATTTATTTTCAATTCAGCCAGCTGAGGTTTCCAAAATATGTGTAATCGCTTTTTTAGCATATATAATGTCAATCATGCAAAGAAAAGGAAGAAGTGAAATCAATAAGATTTCAAAATTAGGAATTATTATGGCAATAATTGCAGTTCCTTTATTCTTAATTATATTAGAACCAGACTATGGAACGGCAATGGCATATATTGTATCTATTGTATTAATGCTTTTTGTTGCAGGGATAAATAAGAAATATATAATAGTAGCAATGGCAATCGTTATCATAGCAGTTCCAGTAGCATATAATTTTGTACTTCCAGAACATGCCAAAAAGAGAATAGATACTTTTTTGAATCCAGAATCTGATCCTAGAGGTGCAGGATATAATGTGCTTCAATCAAAACTAGCAATAGGTGCAGGGCAAATTACAGGAATGGGAATATTAGAAGGAAATCAAACACAATTAGGGTATTTATATCCTAAGAGTACAGACTTTATTTTTTCTGTTATTGGAGAAGAAATGGGATTTATTGTAGCAGGAAGTGTTATAGTGCTAAATATAGTGATAATCACAAAAGCTGTACAAGTGGCAAAGGGAATAAAAGATGAAGCAGGAGCTTATGTTGCCATAGGAATTGCAGGAATATTCTTATTCCATACATTAGAAAATATAGGAATGACAATGGGACTATTGCCAATAACAGGTGTACCGTTATTGTTTGTAAGTTATGGTGGAAGTTCCATGATGACAAGTTTTATATACTTAGGTATATTATTAAATATCAGTAGTCAAAGAAAAAATAGTATGTTTAATAAATAATGATTTGGAGAAGAAAATGTATTTGCATAAATTAAAAATAGGAAATGTAGAATTAAAAAACAATTTAATATTAGCTCCAATGGCAGGTGTAACAGACCTGCCTTTTAGAATGATAGTTGAAAAATTTGAACCAGGTTTAGTGTGTACAGAAATGGTAAGTGCAAAAGCATTATATTATGGTGATGAAAAGACCAAAATGTTGTTAAATACAAATGGAGAAAAAAGACCTATTAGTATGCAAATTTTTGGAAGTGACCCAGAAGTTATGGGGTATGCAGCTAGATATGTGAGTGAAATAGCTGATATATTAGATATTAATATGGGGTGTCCTGCTCCCAAAGTCGTAAAAAATGGAGATGGAAGTAACCTTTTATTAGATTTAAATAAAGTTGAAGAAATTATAAAAGCGGTTGTTACAAATTCGAAAATACCTGTAACATTAAAATTTAGAAAAGGATGGGATAATGAACATATTGTTGCATGTGAAGTGGCAAAAATAGCAGAAAAAGGTGGAGTTTCTGCTATAACGATACATGGAAGAACAAGGGATGAGTTTTATAGTGGAAAAGCAGATTTAGAAATCATAAAACAAGTAAAAAATAGTGTAAACATTCCTGTAATCGGAAATGGTGACATTATAGACGAAGAAAGTGCAAAATATATGTTTGAATATACAGGTGTTGATGGAATCATGATAGGTAGAGGAGCTATGGGAAATCCTTGGATATTTAGACAAATACAATATTATTTGGAAACAGGAGAAAAATTACCAAAGCCAACTTTAAAAGAAAAATATGAAATTTTAAAAGAACATATAGAATTAGCAATAAAAGAAAGAGGAGAAAAAGTAGCAATCAATGAAATGAGAAAGCACATAGCTTGTTATACAAAAAATTTAAAAGATGCAAGTGCATTTAGAAATGAGATAAATCATATTGATAACAAAGAGGAATTACTACAAAAAATGCAAGAATATTTTTCTTATTTGTTCTAGTCTAAAATAAAAAGAGGAAAATATAATTATAAAAAGACATATGTTTAACATATGTCTTTTTAATTATATGTTAGGAGGAAGAATTGTGAAAAAGAAATATTGGTTCATGCTATTAATCATCATTTTAATCGGAATGATTTTTTTAATTTTTTACAAAAATAGTGTTAAAAATTTAAAAATTGGAAATAATAAGAATAGTCAAGAAATCGTAGATTACATTTTAAATCTTAGTTCTTATGAAGCACGAGTAACAGTAGATGTTACAAGCAATAAAAATATGAATAAATATATTTTAAAACAGACATATCAAACACCTAATATAAGTACACAAGAAGTAATAGAACCTAGTAATATATCTGGAGTAAAAATAGAAAATAATGGTACAAATTTAAAAATAGAAAATAGTAATTTGAACTTAAGTTCTATATTAGAAAATTATAATTACCTGGGAGATAATTGTTTAGACTTATATAGTTTTATAGAAGATTATAAGAAAGGTTCAAATTCTAAATTTGAAGAAAACGATACAGAAATACTCATGAAAACAAATAGTCAAATTGAAAATAGGTTTATACAAGAAAAAATTCTACATATAGATAAGGAAACATATCTTCCAACACAAATGGAAATAAAAGACAATAACCAAAAAACGACAATTTACATATTATATAATGAGGTAAAGGTAAGTAGTTCAAAATAATACTTATTCACTTTATAAAATATGTAATTGTACTATACTACTGACTTTACTTCATACTAAGTTTAAAAATACGAATAGATAGACTAAAAATATAGTAATTTTAGGAGTGAAGATAATGGTAGTCAAAAGAGGAGATATGTTTTATGCAGATTTAAGTCCAGTTGTAGGTTCAGAACAAGGTGGCATTCGACCAGTACTTATCATACAGAATGATTTAGGAAATAAGTATAGTCCAACTGTAATTGCTGCAGCAATAACCTCTCAAACAAATAAAACAAAATTGCCAACACATATAGAATTAGGAGAAAATACAAGTGGACTAAAGAGTAACTCAGTAGTATTGACTGAACAAATAAGAACAATTGATAAGAGTAGACTAAAAGAAAAAATAGGGCATATTGATGATATGCAAATCATGAATAAATTGAATAATGCATTAGGTGTTAGTTTTGGATTAGAATAAAAATATCACGTACTTAGATTAGTACGTGGTATTTTTGATATAATTTAAAAATGATATGTTTTGTAAGTTCTTGAATCAGTTTATATGCATAAAATCTATAGAGGTGATTTTATGCCAATTTCATTAACAAACAAAAAGAAATTGAGAAATTTATTATTTGTGGTAATTATCATTATTTTGTTATTAACAACCAGGCTAGGATATATTCAAATTATATGGGGACCAGAACTAAGGAATATGGCAAGTAGCCAACAAGTTCAAAGTAGGACAATAACAGCTAAAAGAGGAACCATTTATGATAGCACAGGAAAATACATATTAGCAACAAGTTCAAGTGTGGAAACAGTAAGTGTAAATCCAACAAATATATCAGAAGAAAATAAAGAAAAAGTAGCAAGAGCATTATGTGATATATTTGAACTAGAATACGAAACCGTCATAAAAAAAATACGAAAAAGAAGTTCCATAGAAACAATTGTAAAAAAAGTAGATAAAGAAAAAACAGATGAACTTAGGAATTGGATGGAAGAAACAGGCATTACAACAGGAATTAATATAGACGAAGATTCAAAAAGATATTATCCATATGGTGATTTAGCTGCACAAGTAATAGGATTTTGTGGAAGTGATAATCAAGGACTTGATGGAATTGAAGCAAAATATGATGAAGAATTAAAAGGTGTTAATGGGAAAATTGAAAGAGAAACAAATGCAACAGGAGAAAGTTTAGGAGGAGAAAACTATGTTGCTCCAACAGCAGGAAATAATTTAACATTAACAATCGATATGACAATTCAATCAATCGTAGAAAAATATTTAGAAGAAGCTTGTATTGATAATGTGTGTACAGATGGAGGAAGTATTATTGCAATGGATCCACGAAATGGTGATATTTTAGCAATGGCAAACTATCCAAGCTATGATTTAAATAATCCATATGAGCCAACTACAGAAGAATTGAAAATAAATTGGGAGGGAATGAGTTCAAAAGACAGAACAGAAGCATTACAAGGAATGTGGAGAAATAAAGCTATATCAGATACTTATGAACCAGGTTCTGTATTTAAACTAATAACAGCATCTGCAGCATTACAAGAAGGGATAACCGATACAGATAATGAAGGAGAATTTTGTTGTACAGGTGGAATTGAAGTTGCAGGAACAAGAATAAAATGCTGGAGATATTATAGACCACATGGTTCAGAGAGCTTAAGGCAAGCATTGATGAATTCTTGTAACCCAGTATTTATTGGATTAGGACAAAAGATTGGCGTTACGAAATATTATGAGTATTTACGAAAATTCGGATTATTTTCAAAAACAGGAATCAAATTACCAGGGGAAGCGAACAGTATTTTTGTCAAAGAAGAAAAAGCAGGACCTGTAGAATTAGCAACAATAAGTTTTGGGCAAAGATTTGAAATAACACCATTACAAATGATAACAGCAGTATCTTCTATTGCAAATGGAGGAACTTATATAAAACCAAGAATTGTAAAAAGTATTCAAAATAGTGTGACAGGAGAAATTACAGAAATGCCAATAGAAACAGGAGAGCAAATTATTTCGAAAGAAAATGCAGAAAAAGTATTAAGTATGATGAATAGTGTTGTCTCAGAAGGTACTGGAAAAAATGCACAAGTAGTGGGATATCAAGTTGGTGGAAAAACAGGTACATCAGAAGATGGTGTAAATACCAATAAATATGTTACTTCATTTTGTGGAGTGGCAGAAACAGATAACCCTAGGATTGTACTTTTGATAACATTATATAATCCTACTGGAGAAGGAGGACACCAAGGAGGTGGTGTGGCAGCACCAGTAGGTGGAAAAATTTTAAGCGAAGTATTGCCATATCTAGATAGTATAGAATAGTTTTTTTATAAAATACTTGAATACACCAAGACAATATGATATATATAATAAAAATATAAACAAAAATAGGAGACCACTAAAATGTTAGAAAATAGTAATAAAATAGCAATTATAGGTGGACCAGGAACGGGGAAAAGCACATTAGCAAAAAATTTAGGAAAACAGTTAAATTTACCAGTATATCATATAGATGGAATACACCATTTAGAAAATTGGAAAAAACGCGACCCAAAAGAACGAGATAAAATCATTTTGGAAAAAGTAAATGAACCAAAATGGATAATTGATGGGACATATAAATCAACATTAGAAGTAAGAGTACAAAAAGCAGATTTGATTATATTTTTGAATTATTCTACAATAGCAAAAGTAAAAGGAATTCTTTCAAGATACATAAAAACCAGAGGAAGGGAAAGAGAGGAAATTCCAGGATGTAAAGAAAAAATGGACTTAGAATTTATAAAATTCACCATTAATTGGAATAAGACAAAAGGAAAATTCGTAAAAGAGATTATAGATAGAAACAAAGAAAAGAATATCATGGTATTTAAAAATAGAACACAATTAAATAAATGGTATGAAAAAGAATTTAGTGAGAAAATGGAAATATAAGAGTAATAGAATTAAACAAAAACAAATATATATTAAAGGGTGATTATATGATAAAATTAGGAATTATACATGGTGGACTTTCAACAGAACATGAAGTATCAGAAATGTCTGCCAAATCTATATTAGAAAATTTAAATAAAGAAAAATATGAAATACATGAAATATTTATCAATACATATGGAAAATGGTATGAAGTGATAGATGGAAAAAGAGAGGAAGTTTATAATTTATTATGGACATTAAAAGAATTAGATGTTGTATTTCCAGTATTACATGGTTTATGGGGAGAAGATGGAACAATACAAGGGATGTTAGAAATGTTACAAATACCTTATGTAGGATGTGGTGTATTGGCATCTAGTGTAGGAATGGATAAAGTATATACAAAAATGATATTTGAAAAAGCAAACATTCCACAAACACCATATGTATATATAAAAAAGAATCATGACACATATTTATTGGTAAATGAAAATTTTGATGAAGAAGAATTAGAAATACCAAGAATAACAGAAAAATTAAAATTCCCTATGTTTGTAAAACCATCTAATTCAGGATCTTCTGTAGGAGTAAAAAAAGCAACAAATATGGAAGAACTAAAACAAGCAATAGAATATGCGGGACATTATGACAGAAAAATTTTAGTAGAACAGGAGATAATAGGAAGAGAAGTAGAATGTGCTGTTTTAGATGGAGACGAAATACAGGCATCAACTGTTGGAGAAATATTATCAGCAGAAGAATTTTATACTTTTGATGCAAAATATAATAAACCAGAATCAAAGACTGTAATTCCTGCAAATATAGAAGAAGAAAAGATTGAAGAAATAAGAAATCTTGCTATAAAAGCATTTAAAGCAATAGATGGAAAAGGGTTATCAAGGGTAGACTTTTTTGTAGAGAAAGAAACCAATAAAGTGTATATTAATGAAATTAATACAATGCCAGGGTTTACTCAAATTAGTATGTATCCTAAATTATTTGAAAGTGTAGGAGTATCCTATTCTGAGTTATTAGATAGATTAATAGAAAATGCAATGAAAACAAAATAAATTGTTACAATTCTGTACAAACAAAGAGCAACCTATTGAAAGGTCGCTCTTTTCTATTTTAAAACGGATTCATTTCAAATTTAATTTCAAAATCAGTAAAATTCTTCAAATCATTTTTTTCTAAACAATTTAAATAATGAGATAATTGATCTTGTGTTTTACAAGCAGCAATAATTGCTGGATTTAATCTTCTATTAAACATCATATCCATACCATATTTTAAACTTTCAAAAATAGGTTTTGCTTCTCTATCTCTACACAAAGAATAAGCTTCTCTAAATCTAGAAAGAACAGGATGTGACATATAATAATTTAAAGGCAAAATAAATTCTTTAGCAATAACACTTTCAAAAGAAGAATATTGGTCAGGAAATTGCTCTAAATAAGCATTTACTTCTTCTACTCTATAAGGTAAAAATACTTTATTATCTTTTTCTGAAATAATTAAAGTATTATTATCTTTTTCATTTACTTGGTATTTCGTAACTCTAGGTATTGAATCTATCTTAGAATTGGAAGATAGATTGTTAATATGTATATGAAAACCTTCTAAGTATTTTTGAGTATCAGGGTCAGCTAGAAAATTATCAATTTTTATGTTATTGGCTGATAATTTTTGATTGGTTTCTCTTAAGAAAAATGTATAATCATCTATTTTTGCTTTTATTCTCTGAACATTTGCATCATAATAGTCTTCAGTATGGTTTGCTTTTTCAACTTCTAAAAGTAATGTTACAATTTCAGAATCAAGAGAATTTAATTGATTTCCTAAATCAGAAAGTAATTGTATATTATTGTTGATTAATTCAAAAATTTCTGTTACCTCATTACTTTTTTTATATAAGGAATAATTATCAATTTCAGGATCATTTAATTTTAAAACTTCTGCCAAAGAGCTTATAAATTGTACAATTTTATCTCTAATTGCTTCTTGGTAAGAAATTTTAGCATTAATTTCAGATATTTCGTTATCAAAACTATTAATAAAATTAAAATCTTTTTCTGTAAATAAGCTATTCAAATAATTCGTATTTGTAACCAAATCTTTTAACATTTGTAAATCTCCTTAAAACTATAATATTTCAAAAATATAATATCATAAAAATAGACATAATTCTATTACAAAAAAATTAAAATCTTGTTACAATATGTCATAAAAATGTAAAAAAAATGTAATATAAATATCATATAAGTTTTATTGTAAATAATGGAAGAAAATGATAAAATTGTATGGGTAAAATAAATTAGGAGGGATATTCATATGAAAAAATCAAAAAAGAATTTTGTGGCAATAGTATTAATTGTACTATTACTAGCGCTAGCTGTTGGTTATGCAGCATTTAGCCAAACATTACCAATTAGTGGTACAGCAAATGCATCAGGAAACTGGGACATCAAATTTGTTGCTGATAGTGAAACAATTACAGATTCAATTGTAGACGGAACGACAGCTAATACAGCAGAAGTTGCAGGAGATGGAAAATCTATGGATGTTACAGTAAATTTAGCAACACCAGGAGATGGCGCTAATATCACTGTAGATATTACAAATGCAGGAAATGTAGATGCTGTTATAAAAGATTTTACAGTTACTGGTACTGGATTCTCAGAAAGCACAACAAATACATATAAAAACGGACCAATATTAGTAAAAGTTCCAACAATAGCAGACGGAGATGAACTTGCAGCTGGAGCAACAAAAACATTTACATTCTCAGTAGAATGGGATTCAACTGAAACAGATTCATTAGGAGCTGATGGAGTATCAGCTGATTTCACAATTACATTTGAATATGAACAAAAAGGTGTAAACGGTTCATATACAGAATCAACAGGATACACAGATAAAAATTAATTTCAAAAGGCAATAGATAACCATATTGCCTTTTACCCAATTTTTCCTAATTTATTGAAAAAGGTAAAAAACGATGCAAAAAAATAAAAAAGCAACAATTATTATCATTATTTTCATATTTATATATGGTTTACTAGCAGAATTTATATTTTCGACGAAAATAAATAGGATATATACCTATTTATTAAATCCTATTATATGGATAGGAATAGCACTTATTTTAAAACTTACTTTAGGTAAGTCATTTGAAATAAAAAAGTTAAAAAAAGATATTATTTCCTATTCCTTGATAGCGGTTTTAGCATATATCATTACTTATTTAATATCAGGGTTATTTATTACATTTGGAAAAAATCCATATTCTAGAACACTATTAGGGATAATAACAAACTTATGGTCATTTGCAACTGTTATTATTGCAAAAGAATATATAAGATATAAATTAATCAATAATGTTTATGAAAAAGATAAAATAAAAATAGCTGCATTCCTATCAACAGTATATATTATCATTGATCTAGGAATCAGACAGTTTTTCACAACACAAATGACAGGACTATTTATCATGGAAACATTTGCACAAACCTTGTTACCATTGATAATGAAAAACATTTTATATTCATACACAGCAATAAACTCTAATTATTTACCTGCAATGTGTTATGAACTTGGAACAAAATTATATTTATGGTTATCACCAATATTACCAAATGCACCATGGATAATGGTTTCTATAATTGATAGTGTTATACCATTAATATTATTCTTATATATTAGACATGAAAAGAATAAAAAAGATATATTTAGAACAAAAGAAAAATTAATTAATTCAGATCCACGAAATATTATACCACTAGCAATTGGTATCATATTAGCAATATGGTTTGCAATAGGAATATTTCCAATAAAGCCAGTAGCAATTGCGACAGGAAGTATGCAAGAGGAATTACATATAGGAGATGTTGCGATTATACAAAAATGTAATGCAAATGATATTGAAGAAGGAGATATTATAGAATATCAAATGGAAGGATATACAGTTATCCATAGAGTTGTAAGTAAAACACAAAAAAATGGTGATTTTACTTTTATAACCAAAGGAGATAGTAATGACTCGGAAGATAGTGAACCTGTAACAGAAAAGCAAATCATTGGAAAGGTAATATTTAAAATAAGATATTTGGGTTATCCAGCAGTATGGATACATAATTTAAGTGTTCAGCAACAATTAGAAGTTCGTACAGGAAATTAGAAACTAAAGAAGGAGGATAAAATGAGAGCAGTTAAGAAAAGCAAAATAAAAATGCGTAAATCAACTAGATATTTTTATATAGCTTTAGCAAGTATTTTATTTGCTATTTCTACTGCTATTGTATTTGGAAACTTTTTTGGTGGAAAAACAGATAAAACGAAAGAGGAAATATATTCTTACACAAATAATTTTAATTATGATTACAAAGTAAATTTAACAGAAAATAAATACATAGATGAAACAACATTAGATATGAGCGAATCTGCTTATATTACAGATTTAATGGATAATATAGATATCAATTTAAATTATCATTATCAGGCAGATAAAAAATCCACAATAAAATATACATATAGTATAAAAGCAGTATTAAACGGAGTTTATACAAAAGATGGAGAAGAACAAAAAATTTGGACAAAAGAACAAGTTTTAAAAGAGCCAACAGAAAATACAGTAATAGATGAAAAATTTAATATAACAGAAAACTTAGTATTAAATTTAAAAGACCAAAATCAATTAGTTAAAGATTTTGAACAAGAAATCGCCATTAGTATTGATGCAACATACAATCTGGTACTTGATGTACAAACAAATACACAAATTAATGGACAACAGGTAGACAATCATCATATTTCAACAGTATCCATAGATCTTGGAAAGAAAACAACAACAATTAAAGGCGAAAATAACAAATCTGATACACAATATATATCACAAGAAATAGAACAAACATCAGAATCAAGTATATTTGCAAAAGTTGTTGGTATAATAATGTTGGTAGTATCTATATGTATATTTAAATACATATTCGTAAAAACGGTTCCAATGAATAAGACGAGAAATGAATTTAGATTGGAATTAAATAGAATTTTGCGTTTATGCCAAGATAAGATTGTACAAGTAAGTAGTAATTTAGAAGTAGATACAACCAATGTGATAGATGTTAGAGATTTTGGAGAAATTATAAAAGTTTCAGAAGAATTATTTAAACCAATATTATATTGGATATCATCACGAGATGATGAAGCTTGGTTTACGGTTATGAGTCATGGGGTAACATATCGATATATATTAAAGAAATAAAGAGAGTGGGAAAATTAGAAAATTCTAAGTTTTCCCATTTCCTATTTTTACTATTTATAAAAAGCTTGCAAAAATATATAAATTATGTTAATATAAGAATGATTTATATTTCAAACAATTTTTTAATCAAAAAATCGAGGCATTTCGGCCTAAAGATTTCATTATGAATAAAAATAAAATATAAAAAGAGAGGTGTGGCATATCGATAAATTATTAGACCCCAAAATAGATTATGTATTTAAAAGGATATTATACTATTGGAGCAAATTATACAGTATGAATTTAAAAGCAGGAAAAGACTATGAAAATTTAGAAAAAGTAATTGTGATATTAATAACAGATTATGAAATAGATAGTCTAAAAGAAATAAAAAAATATGAAACAAAATGGAATATAAGAGAAGAAGAATACCAAAAAGTAATATTGACAGAGGTAATGGAATTTTATATAATTGAGTTACCAAAATATGAGAAATATAAAGAAAAAACAAAAAATAAAGAACTCAATAGATGGGTAAAATTTATAAAAGAACCAGAGGTGGAAGAGATGGGAGATAATAAAGAAATAAGAAAAGCAAAAGAAGTACTAGAAGAAATAAGCCAAGATGAAAGAGAAAGATATTTAGCAGAATTAAGAGAAAAATACATATTAGACCAAAAAGCAATAGAAGATGCTGGATATGATAAGGGATTAAAAGATGGAATAAGTCGTGGATTAGAACAGGGTAAGATAGAGGAAAAGAAGAAAATCGCCAAAAATCTCCTAAAACAAAACATGCTAATAGTGCAAATAGAAGAAATTACAGGATTAACAAAAGAAGAAATAGAAAAATTAAAGTAATTTTAAATCAGAGAGTTTGAAATATAAGTTCATTAAATCGACCTAATTTTAACATATCAGGTCGATTTTTTTGAAAATCATTAAGGATTGCAAAAACAAAAAATATATTTTATAATTAAAAAAAGAATATAATATGAAGGAAAACCACAAATGACATTAGTGGATATGTTTAAACAAGCTCAAGCAGATAAGTGTAACTTAACACATGAAACATGTACAAATTCAAATCATTTGCACATAGGAGATTATAGACTATAAACCAATAGAAGGAAATAACACAACCGTATACCAAGCAGAAACTGGAGTAGGAATGGAACAAAAATATGTAGTAGATACAAATACAACATGGAGAGTATTAGGATTAAATGAGACAGGAACAGAAATTGTAATGATATCTGGAAGTCCTATCAAAAGAGAAGGGGATCCAGATGACCCATACTTACACTTATATGGAGCAGAAAGTTATGTGTATTGTGAAGATACATTAGATAAAATATGTAATATATATGAAAATGATTATGCAAGTGAAGCAAGAAGTATCCGAATAGAAGATATCAACCAAGCATATAGATAGAAATAGTGTATTATGGAATGTGTTATTTGATGGAACAACTTCTGAAAAAAATTATGCAAAGGCATATTGGTTGGCTTCTCCTGGAATTGGTGAAGACGGTACCAGTGTGAACTTCGGACCTGGCCGCGTGGGAGATGGCGTTGTTGGTCCTGGACGCATTATTTCCATGTTTGCTTCGGATGGATATAGGAGTTCATTCGGCATTGCAGTTCGTCCAGTAGTTTCTCTACAATTTAATATCACACAAACAGAAGTACCAATCACTACAAAAAGTGAAGTGGATTGGACAACTAGACCATTATATCCATAAGTGATATCTAGATAGAACTCATAAACTACTTCAAAAAAGAAAAATATAAATTTAAATCAAACACTATTAAATAATTATTTTATGCTTCTCATTGAAAATATAATAAAAATATGATACTATAAATGCGAACGAAAAGGACGGACCTTTTTGTTCGCGATTATTTATTTTTGAACAAATTTGTTCATATGAAAGTATTGAAATATAGCTAAAAATAAAAGGCGAACAAAGAGGTCCGTCCCCGAAGTACGCGAAGAAGGTGAAAAAGTTGTCAGAAGTACAAGCAGAAACAAATACAAAACTAAAAGAAAAACAAAAAAGTAGAAAAATAGGAAGTGTATTTAGTGATTATAAAACAAACAGTAATATCGCAGATGCGGAAATCACAAAAATGAATTTATTAAAAAAAATAAATACATTAGAAATGGATATGACTTCCAAAGAATATATAGAAATAAAAGAAATATGGTACTTTGAAAAATTTTTAAGAGAAAGATTCCAATTTGGACAAGTGCATATGATCATAAAATATGAAGAGGGTGTAAGATTAAAAAGCATAGAGTCAGAATGGGAAAACTTAATATGTTACATGGCTCATAAATACCCACTTATGAGACCATTACTATTATTAAAAAGTACAATAGAAGTGACAGATAAAACTATAAATGTATATATGAAGATAAAAGGAGCAGACTTTTTAAAAGCTAGAAAATTAGATAGAGAGTTAGAAAAAGTTATCCAAAATCTGTTTGGAAAAAAATACGTCGTAAATATTGAAGAAAGAATAGCAGAGCAAGAAGTACAAGCATTTAAAGAAAAAACCAGAGAAATCGAAGAAAAAGCTGTACATGATGCGATGATGGGAATTACCATAAGGACACATCAAGAAAAGCAATATTTGCAAGCACCAAATATGCCAGAAGGAAACTATCCATCAAATGAATATCCGGAAGCAGAAATGCCACCAATACCAGAGGGAGTATATAATGACGCAGATTATGCAATGCCTTCACCAGAAGAAATAGGTGGATATGTGCCAGAATTAGAAGATAAGCAACAAGAAAATATCTTATTTGGAAAACCATCAAAAGCAAAAGAAAATAAGAAGAAAATAAAAGATATTACTTCAAATGATGCAAGAGTAACCCTAGAAGGTAGAATTGTAAATAGTGAATGTAGAGAAACCAAAACAGGAAAAGGTATGTTGATATTGGAGTTGTATGACGGAACAGGAATTATCACTTGTAAATGTTTTGGAAAAGACATAAATGAAGGAAATGAAGTCTTAGAAAAAATAAAAAATGCAAAAGCAATTAAAGTAACAGGAAAAGCAGGACTAGATGCTTATGCAGGAGATATAACTGTTATGGCAAATATCATTGCCGAAATTAGTGATGACGGATTACCACCATTACCAGAAGAAGATGATAGTACACCATTAATATTAGGCTCATCAATGGCAATCAATGATCCTCTTATAAAAATAGCAGACTTAAATGCAGAATCAGGAAATGTATGTATTGATGGTGAAATCCAAGCAATGGAAGATAAAGAAACTAAATCAGGAAAAGTTATATTAAGTATAGACATCTATGATGGAACCAGTACAATGACTTGTAAAGCATTTTTACCTGGAAATAATGCCAAAAAGATAATGAAAAGATTAAAAAGTGCACCAGCAATAAAATTAGCAGGTAAAGCACAAATGGATACATTTTCAAATGAACTAACCATCATGGCAAATACGATAATTGCATCAGAGCCATTACCAAAAACAACAAGAATGGATAATAGTGAAGTAAAAAGAGTAGAACTACATATGCATACAAAAATGAGTCAAATGGATGCTATGACATCTGCAACAGACTTAATCAAAAGAGCTATGAAGTGGGGAATGAAATCTATTGCCATAACAGACCATGGAGTGGTACAAGCATTTCCAGAAGCTCATAAATTATTAGGTAGAGATAATCCAGATATGAAAGTTATATATGGAGTAGAAGCCTATTTGGCACCAGATAAAGAAAATTCTGTAACAAATCCAAAAGGCCAAGATATAGATACCACATATTGTGTATTGGATTTAGAAACAACAGGTTTTTCAGCTGTAACAGAAAAAATTACAGAAGTAGGAATTATGAAAGTAAAAAATGGAGAAGTCATAGATGAATTCAGTTGTTTTGTAAATCCAGAAAAGCCAATACCACAAAGAGTGGTAGAAGTTACCAATATAACAGATGATATGGTAAAAGATGCAGAAACAATCGATAAAGTATTTCCAAAAATATTAGAATTTTTAGGAGATTCTGTCATTGTTGCACATAACGCAAAATTTGATGTGGGATTTTTAAAACATAATGCAAAAGTACTAGGATATGGATTTGACTATACAGTAATAGATACATTAACTTTGGCAAAAGATATATTTCCAAATATGAAAAAATATAAATTAGGAAAAATTGCAGATGAATTAGGAATTGTTGTAGAAGTAGCACATAGAGCATTAGATGATGTAGATACAACTGTAAAAGTATTTTATGTCATGATACAAAAATTAAAAGATAGAGGTGTAACGAAACTAGAAGAAATTGATACAATCGGAAGAGATGAAGAAGCGAAAAAAGAAGAATATAAGAAATTAAATACCTATCATGCGATTATTTTAGCAAAAAATTATATAGGATTAAGAAACTTATATAAATTGGTATCACTTTCTCATTTACATTATTTTTATAAAAAACCTCGTATTTTAAAAAGCTTGTATAAAAAGTATTCAGAAGGATTAATATTAGGAAGTGCTTGTGAAGCAGGTGAATTATATCAAGCAATAGAACTTGGAAAATCTGATGAAGAAATAGAAAATATCGCAAGAGATTATGATTATTTAGAAATTCAACCAATTGGAAATAATGAATTCCTAGTAAGAAATGGAATTGTTCCTGATAGAGACTATTTAAAAGATATTAATAGAAAGATTGTAGAATTAGGAGAGAGGCTAAATAAACCAGTTGTAGCAACCTGTGATGTGCATTTTATGGATCCACAAGATGAAATTTATAGAAGAATATTAGAAGCAGGACAAGGATATAAAGATGCTGATGAACAAGCACCATTATATTTAAGAACAACAGAAGAGATGTTACAAGAATTTAGTTATTTAGGGGAAGAAAAGGCATATGAAGTTGTTGTAACAAATACCAATAAAATTGCAGATATGTGTGATCCAATAAGTCCAATTTCACCAGAAAAATGTCCACCTCATATTCCAGGATGCGAAGAAGATATTAAAAATATTGCCTATAATAAAGCACATGAACTATATGGAGATCCATTACCAGAAATTGTTCAAACAAGATTAGACAGAGAATTAAACTCTATTATCAGCAATGGCTATTCTGTAATGTATATCATCGCACAAAAATTGGTATGGAAATCTAATGAAGATGGATATATCGTTGGTTCGAGAGGATCTGTAGGTTCATCATTAGTAGCCTTTATGACAGGTATCACAGAGGTAAATTCTTTACAACCACATTATCGCTGTCCAAATTGTAAATATTCAGACTTTACAGATTATGGGATTGCAAATGGTTTTGACTTACCAGATAAAGATTGTCCAAAATGTGGACATAAGTTACAAAAAGACGGAATGGATATCCCATTTGAAACATTCTTAGGATTTAAAGGAGATAAAGAGCCTGATATAGACTTAAACTTCTCTGGAGAATATCAAGCAAAAGCACATAAATATACAGAAGTTATATTTGGAAAAGGAACGACATTTAAAGCTGGTACAGTAGGTACCGTTGCTGATAAAACA
This sequence comes from uncultured Clostridia bacterium, assembly GCA_944391755.1. Lineage (GTDB taxonomy): Bacteria > Bacillota > Clostridia > TANB77 > CAG-508 > CAG-269. Next base: position 19,858 of record CALXUT010000037.1, on the reverse strand, counting down.
GCATTTGGATATGTAAAAAAATATTTTGAAGAAAGGCATATTCCTGTAAACAAAGCAGAAATTGCGAGATTATCCGTTGGTTGTACAGGAATAAAAAGGACAACAGGACAGCATCCAGGAGGAATTATTGTTGTTCCAAAAGGAAGAGAAATCTATGAATTTACACCTGTACAACATCCAGCAGATGATCCAAATTCAGATATTATTACAACACATTTTGATTACCACTCAATAGATGGAAACCTATTGAAGCTAGATATACTAGGACACGATGATCCAACAGTTATTCGTATGTTACAGGATTTAACAGGTATTGCTCCAACAGAAATACCATTAGATGACAAAGAAACCATGTCTATCTTTAATTCCACAGATGCTTTAGGAGTGACACCTGAACAAATCCATTCACAAGTGGGAACTTTTGGAATACCGGAGTATGGAACAAAATTTGCAAGAGGCATGCTTGTAGACACACATCCAACGACATTTGATGAATTAATCAGAATATCAGGATTATCACATGGTACAGATGTATGGTTAGGAAATGCACAATCGTTAATAGAACAAGGAATTGTAACCTTACAAGAGGCAATCTGTTGTAGAGATGATATCATGATATATTTAATTAAAAAAGGATTACCATCAGATAAGGCATTTAAAATCATGGAATCTGTTCGTAAGGGAAAAGTTGCGAAAGGAAAAGAAGATAAATGGCCAGAATATATAGAATTAATGAAAGCAAATGATGTTCCAGATTGGTATATAAAATCATGTGAAAAGATAAAATACATGTTCCCTAAAGCACATGCTGCAGCATATGTAACAAATGCTTTTAGAATAGCATGGTTTAAAGTCCATATTCCACTTGCTTATTATGCAGCCTATTACTCAATTAGAGCAAAAGCATTTGATGCAGAAGTCATGATTAATGGAAAAGAAAAAGTGAAAAATAAAATGAAAGAAATTGACATGCTTGGAAATTCTGCTACTCCCAAAGACAAAGATATGTATGATGATTTAGAAATTGTCTTAGAAATGTATGAAAGAGGCTTAAGTTTTTTACCAATCGATTTATATAAATCTGATGCAACAAAGTTTAAAATAGAAGGGGAATACTTAAGACCACCTTTAAATAGTATTGCGGGTCTTGGAACAGTTGCAGCAGAAAGTATTGCTAGGGCAAGAGAGGAAGAAAAATTTATGTCTATCGATGATTTAAAAATCAGAGCAAAAATAGGAGATTCTGTTACAGAATTATTAAAACAATTTGGATGTTTGGAAGGAATGAGTCAAAGTAATCAATTAAGTTTATTTGGATAAAATGAAGGTTCATCAATTTTTTTGAGATTGATGGACAGTTCTAATTTATCAAGAAAGGATTTATATGTTAGAAAATACAATACAATTAAGCGAAATATTTAATGTAAGAAATATCATCATTTATCTTGTTATCATCAATATAATAGGGTTTTATATGATGTGGTCAGATAAACGAAGAGCAAAATGGGGAAAATGGAGAGTACCAGAAAATACATTGTTCTTGATTACAGCATTAGGTGGAGGAATTGGCACAATTGCAGGCATGTATACATTTAGACATAAAACAAAAAAATTAAAATTTACAATAGGATTACCAGCTATATTGATATTAGAAATTATACTGGTTGTATATTTATTAGTTATTTAAAATTTTATACAGTTTCATCTTTTCTTAAATTTATGTAAGGGGGATGTAACTGTATTTTTTTAGTAATTATAAGTTACATAAAAATAACAAAAAAATACAAATAAATGTCAAAAAAAATTATCAACATCCAAATGTGAATAACATGTGAAAAAAATGTGCCTATTTAAAGTTGTTCACAGAGTTATCCACATTATCCACAGGGTGTTGATAATTTTTAAAAACAGTATTTGTAAACTAAAAAGAATACATAATGTAAATAATTGAATGAGTGTTCAAAAATGTAAAAAAAACTTGCATAATCCATAATTCCATTATATAATATGACTGTAAAATTAAAAAAATAGGTGAATTATATGAATAAAACGAAGAGGAAAATATTTGAAACTTCAATGAAGTTATTTGCAGAAAAAGGATATGAAGCAACAAGTATAGAAGAGATAACAGCAACAGTAGGTGTTGCAAAAGGAACATTGTATTATCATTTTTCAAGCAAAGAAGAAATATTTAATTTCCTAGTAGAGGAAGGAATAAAATTATTACAAAACAGCATAGATATTAAAACAGCAAGACATAACAATTATATAGATAAAATAAAAGCAATAGTATTAATTCAAATAAAGATTGTAGCAAAATACGAAGATATCATAACAATTTTATTAAGCCAATTTTGGGGAAATGAAGAAAGAAATAAAAAATGCCAGACGCATGTATATGAATACATTAGTAAAATAGAAAAAATAGTACAAGAGGGAATTGAAAAAGGAGAAATCAAAAAAGGGGATACTAGAGCGATTGCTTCTGAAATATACGGATTAATTTGTTCAACCTTAGTGTTTAAAAAAAGAGAAAATTCAGAAATAGATGTTATGAAATTATATCATGAGTATGAAAATACAGTAATAAATGGTTTAAGAATAAAATAAGAAAGAGGAGAAAATAATGGGAACAAGATCTAGAGAAATGAAATTTACAGATTTAAAAGACATGTTAAAACAAACAGGAGAAGTATATGGAGAAAGGCCAGCATATGGTTTTAAAACAGAAACACCAGGAAAAATAAAAATAATATCACATGCAGAATTTAGAAATGAAATTAATGCATTAGGCACAGCACTAATTCAAATGGGATTAAAAGACAAAAGAATAGCTGTTATATCAGAAAATAGATATGAGTGGGAATTAGCATATTTATCAGTAGTTACAGGAACAGGAATAGTGGTACCACTTGACAAAGCATTACCTGATAATGAATTAGAAAGTTTAATACTTCGTTCACAAGTAGAAGCAATATTTTATTCAAAGAAATATGAAAACATAATGAACCAATTGAGAGAGAAGAAAAACACAAATTTAAAATATTTCATATCAATGGATTTAGAAGAAAATGATAATGGTATCTATTCACAAAAACAATTAGTAGAAAAAGGTAAAAAATTACTAGAAGAAGGAAATAGAGAATTCTTAGACGCAAAAATAGATAGTGAAAATATGGGCATCATGTTATTTACATCAGGAACAACAGCAGCATCAAAAGCAGTTATGTTATCACATAAAAATATCGTAACCAATATTATGGATATCATGCAAGCATTTGATTTAGACGAAAATGATAGATTGTTATCATTTTTACCATTACATCATGTATTTGAATGTACAGTAGGATTTCTATATCCAGTATCAATAGGAGCTTGTATATATTTCTGTGAAGGCGTAAAACATATGGCTGATAATATTAAGGAATTTAGAATTACAGCCATGATATCTGTTCCAGCTGTATTTGATATCATTTATAGAAAAGTTATGAAAACAATAGAAAAAAAAGGAAAACTACCTACAGTAAAAAAAGGAATTAAAATATCACAATTACTAAGAAAAGTTGGAATCGATTTAAGACAAAAATTATTCCGTGAAATTCATGAAAGTTTAGGGCCAGACTTAAAATTAGTTGTAACAGGAGGAGCTGCATTAGATCCAGAAACAGAAAAAGGATTTAATGATTTAGGATTTGATTTAGAACAAGGTTATGGGTTAACAGAAACATCACCAGTTATAGCAGCAGAAACTCCAAAATGCAACAGATTAGGTTCAATAGGTAAAAAATTCAATAGTGTAGAAGTAAAAATTGATAACCCAGATGAAGATGGAATAGGAGAATTAATGGCAAAAGGACCATCTATCATGTTAGGATATTATGAAAATGAAGAAGCTACAAAAGAAGCGTTAGAACCAGATGGATGGTTCCATACAGGAGATTTAGCAAGAATTGATAAGGATGGTTTCATATATATTTCTGGAAGGAAGAAAAGTGTGATTGTATTAAATAACGGAAAGAATGTATTTCCAGAAGAAATAGAAACCTTACTAAACAAAGTAGAAGGTATTAAAGAATCTTTTGTTTATGAGAAAAAAGAAGACGATGGAGATATTAAAGTTTGTACAGAAATCGTTTATGATAGAGAATTAATAAAAGAACTATACAATATTGAAGGTGAAGAAAATATAAGAGAATTCTTATGGAGAAAGGTAAAAGAAGTAAATAATCTAATGCCAAAATATAAATATGTAAGAGAAATGATAATAACAGAAGAAGAGTTAATTAAGACAACAACTTTAAAAATAAAAAGACATGAAGAATTAAAAAAAGTTTTAGCAAAATAAAAATACCTATATTGAAGTGTATAAATTTTATTGCTTCAATATAGGTATTTTCTATTCTATAATTGTTATATTTTCTTTATCATCAATTGAATTTATATCATCATTATATATATTGGGTATTAAAGTAAGATCGGTCACTTGATTTGCTAATTTGTGTTCATAATAAAAAATTACGCCTATCAAAGCAATTATAAAAACAATAATGATTGAAATGACAGTCATCATAAAGGTAGAAAATTTTATGGATTTTATATTGTTACTATTGCTCATTTTTAATCAACTCCTAGTATATATATAAATAGAATAACATGAATTAGAAAAATAGTCAATATAATGTGATTTAATTGATTACTAAATATTGACAGTAAACATAAAAAATGATAAAATGTTTACGGAAGTAAGCTTCTAAATATAATAAAAGGAGGTTGTTATTATATGGAAAGTAAGAAAGTTTGCTTAAAAATTTTTCTACTAACAATATTGTCACTTTTTATTGCTACTACAATGTCATTTGCAGCAACATTAAGTACAGTAAAAGATTTGACTGTAGATATGAAAGATGAAAAAGCATATTTAGAATGGGATGAAATTTCAGGTGCTACAGGATATGAAGTACATGTGAAAATTCCGGGTAGAGGATATGTGTATGCGGGAGATGTTAGCAAAAATAGAGTTACAATCATTGGACTTACGGAAGATGAAGAATATTCTGCTAAGGTAAGAGGTTATGTCAAAGAAAATGGAAGAAAAACTTATGGAGGATATTCAGATGAAGTAGACTTTGGCTTTGGAGATATAAACATAGATGATAGTGAAAAAGAAGAACTTGGAAAAGTAAGAAACTTAAAAGCCTCTGTATATGGTACAAAAGTAAAATTAACTTGGTCAGATATGTCTGATGCGTTTGGATATGAAGTACATGTGAAAATTCCAAATAGAGGATATGTACATGTAGGAACTGTAACAAATAATTCTGTTACAATAATTGGTTTCAGTGAAAATGAAAAATATTCAGTAAAAATAAGAGCAATAGATGAAGATGAAAACTATGGTGAATATTCAGATGTAGTTTCATTTACAATTGGAGAGAAAGATGATGATTCTCAAGAAGATACCCAAAAACCAGATAGAGTAACAGGGCTAAAAGGAAATGTTGATGGAACAACTGTAAAATTAGCATGGAATAAAGTAAAAGATGCGGATGGATATGAAATTAACATGGTAATACCTGGATATGGGACTTCCAATATGACTACTGAATCAACAAGTAAAATCGTAACTGGACTAACAAGTATTGGACAAAATTATGCTACAAAAGTAAGAGCATATAAAATAATTAATGGTGAAAAAGTATATGGAGATTATTCAAATACAATAAGTGTATATCCTGAGAAAGAAGAAGTTGAGGCACCAGATAAAGTAACAGGTTTAGAATATACGCAATCAGGATCAACAATAAAATTGAGTTGGAATAAAATAAGTAATGTTGACGGATATGAAGTCGCAATAAGAGAACCTGGAAACTCAAATTATGATACATTCTTATCATCAGGAACAAGTAAAACAGTAACAGGATTAAATGAAGAAGGAACATATAAATTTAAAGTAAGGGCATATATAGAAGATGATGGAGAGAAAATCTATGGAGACTATTCAAGCATATTAAATGTAAAAATAGAAGAAGAAATAGAAGAACCATCAAAGGTAACAGGATTGGATGGAGAATTATCAGGAAATTCAGTAAAATTATCATGGAATAAAGTAAGTAATGTGGATGGATATGAAGTAGCGATAAAAGAGCCTGGAAGCTCAAGTTATGATACATTCTTATCATCAGGAACAAGTAAAACAGTAGCAGGATTAAATGAAGAAGGAACATATAAATTTAAAGTAAGGGCATATATAGAAGATGATGGAGAAAAAGTCTATGGAGATTACTCAAGTATATTAAATATTAAGTATGAAGAAATAGAAGAACCAGCAAGGGTAACTGGATTAAAAGGAACTGTATCAGGGACATTTGTAAAATTAAGATGGGATAGAATAAGTGATGCAGATGGATATGAAATATCAGTAAAGATTCCAGGACATTCAGGATATGAAACATTTGATACGACAGGAACAAGTAAAACAATTGCAGGTTTAACTGAAGATGATGCATATAAATTTAAAGTAAGGGCATATAAAATTGTAGATGGTGAAAGAATATATGGAGAATATTCAAAGACTATAAATGTATATGCGAATAGATAAAAAATTGTTAATTAAAATAAACCTCATTTAATAAAATATAATAAAATATTATATTTAAAATTAAATGGGGTTTTATTACTTTTTATAAAAATACTTACGGAAATATACAGTTGAGGAAGATATTACAAAAAAACATCAAATATTACAATAATATTACAAATGTAATCAAAATGTAACAAAAATGTAATACAAAAAAGGGCAAAAAAACTTGTAGTTTTACGGAAGATGGTGTATAATAAAATAGATTTTAATTATGACCACATAGGAAAAAGGAGGTATTTGCAATGTCTAGGAAATCTGGCATAGTAAATGTGAGAATGGTTATCACTGAAGAAAAAATACTATCAAATATAGATAAAGTTCAAAAAATGATAAATCCAAATAGTAAAAAGCAAATAGTTCAATTAGAAGACGATACTTATTTCAAAGATTTAATTGAATCTATAAAAGCTTATTTAATAGAATATCCAAAAAAGAAAAACTTCCCAGTAAGTGTATATAAAGCTGCATATGGGCTAGTAGAATATGCAACAAATCAATTTGAAGAAAATACAAAAAAAGTAGAGGAATTAATTAGACAAAGAGAGGAAAATATTTCATTAGCAGGAAAATTAAAAGATTTAATAGATACGGTAGAATATAAAGAAGATAATTGGAAAGATAAAATAAAAGAGGCAGAAGGATTATTCTCAGAAGATGTTATTGAAACACTAAAATTGGTTGGAAGAGATAAAAGTAGACAAAGTCAAAATTATCAAGATGCATTAAAACTATTAAACGCTAGAGTAAATAATTTAGAAACAAATTTACACATAGAAATCGATATGGAAAGAATAGAAGATAGATCAAAAGCATTAAGTTATATAGGAATTGAAGTTGCAGATGCACTAAAAGTTATTCCAAAACCAGTAGAAGTTTCAGCAGAACAACCTATTGTTGAAGAAATAAAAGAAGAACAAGTAGAAGAAAAACAAGTTGTTTCTCAGGTAGTTGCAACAACTGTAGAACAAGATGCACAAAAAGAGGAAGAGCAAAAACAAATACAAGAATATCAAGAATCTATTTCTTTTGATAAAAAACCATCTCTATGGCAAAGATTTAAAAATAGTAAATTGGTAAAAGCAGTAACCTATGTATTTAAAATCAGAGTTAGAATTGAATTACCAAATGCTTTGCCAGAAGGAAAAAATAATTAAAACTGAAAATAACATCTCAATTCGAGATGTTATTTTTCATTTATTACAAAATAAAGACCTAAAGAGATGATTCCGCTAATACCGACTAATGAATATACAATTCTACTAATTGTGCTCATCTCTCCAAATAAGGTAGTTACTAAATTGAAATCAAATACACCAATAAGTAGCCAATTTAGTGCTCCAACAATAACAAGAGCAAGTACGATATTATATAAAATTTTCATAATATAACCTCCCAATGTTGATTAATTATTAAATAGTATGTCAAAAAATACTAAAAATATGCAGTGATTTAAATTTAATAATAAAAAATACCCTAAAATAGGGTATTTTTGGTTGGGCTGGCTAGATTCGAACTAGCGCATGTTAGAGTCAAAGTCTAATGCCTTACCGCTTGGCTACAGCCCAGTATTATATTATGGGGTGGAAGATGGGACTCGAACCCACGGTCTCCAGTGCCACAAACTGGCGCGTTAACCAACTACGCCACATCCACCATTGATTGCTCATTTGTGAGCACATATAATATTTTAATATCATTTTTCTCATTTGTCAAGTTTTTTTATTTATTTTATAAAAAAAATGTGAAATTGTCAATAGTTTCAATCTATAAATTCTAAATAACCTATATTCTATTGCATTTTTAACCAATATCTGTTAATATATGGTTATATATAAGGAGGGCATACGAATGGCAAGGGTAGTAGTCATAGGTGGAGGACCAGCGGGAATGATGGCAGCAATAACTGCTGCTGAAAAAGGAAATGAAGTTACAATCATAGAAAAAATGCCATCATTTGGAAAAAAACTGTTAATCACAGGAAAAGGTAGATGTAATATAACAAGTTCATTATACATGAGTGAATTTATAAAAAATACACCAGGAAATGGACAATTTTTATATAGTGCTTTTCAAAATTTTACAAATACAGATATAATAGAATTTCTAAGAAAGCAAGGTCTAGAAGTTAAAGAAGAAAGAGGAAACAGGATATTTCCAGTAACAGATAAATCCATAGATGTATTAAATTGTTTTTTAGATAGGATGAAAGAACTAAAAATTCCATATAAATTGCATACAAAGGTAGAAAAAATATTAATAAAAAATTATGAAATATTAGGAATTAGAACAGAAAGAGAAATTATTCAAACAGATAAAGTTATTTTAGCAACAGGAGGAAAGAGTTACCCATTAACAGGTTCAACAGGGGATGGATATAAAATGGCAGCAGATTTAGGACATCAAATCATTCCAATAAAGCCATCATTAGTACCATTAGAGATATATGAAAGGGAAGAATGTAAAAAAATACAAGGACTTAGTTTAAAAAATGTAAAAATAAAATTCGAAGATATTGAAAAAAATAAAACTATATATGAAGATTTTGGAGAAATGATATTTACACATTTTGGAATATCAGGACCAACAATTTTAAGTGGTTCAGCTCATTTAGTAAGATACAAAGATATACAAAATCTTTTGAAAAATAAAAAAATAAAATTGTTCATAGATTTAAAACCAGCATTAACAGAAGAACAATTAGATGAAAGAATTTTAAGAGATTTTAAAGATTTCAAAAATAAACAATTCAAACATAGTTTAGATAAATTATTACCACAAAAGATGATTCCAGTAATCATTGAAAATACCCACATACATCCAGAAAAAAGAGTAAATGAAATAACAAAAGAGGAAAGAAGAAGATTACTTCATGTATTAAAAAATTTTGAATTAACTGTAAAAGACTTTAGACCAGTTGAAGAAGCAATCATTACAAGTGGAGGAATCCATACAAAAGAAATTAATCCTAAAACAATGGAATCAAAGTTAATTAAAGGACTATATTTTGCAGGAGAAATTATAGATGTCGATAGTTATACAGGGGGATTTAATTTGCAAATTGCATATTCAACAGGATATACAGCAGGGCTTCATTGTGGAGATGAATAAGGTGCTAATTATATTTTATTAGCACCTTTAATAGAAAGGAGCAATATGGAAGAATATATTACAATACAAAAAGATGAAGTTGCAGAAATAACGGAAAAAAAATCTAAATTTATAGCCAATTTATATTACATACAAGATGTACAAGATGCGGAAACAAAAATAAAAGAAATAAGAAAAAAATATCACGATGCAAGGCATCATTGTATTGCATATAGAGTGTTAGAATCTGGAAATTTGATAGAAAAATCAAGTGATGATGGAGAACCATCAGGAACAGCTGGGGCTCCTATGCTTAATATATTGCAAAAAAATAATTTATGTAATGTATTAGTAGTTGTTACAAGATATTTTGGAGGAATACTTTTAGGAACAGGAGGATTAGTAAGAGCTTATACAGAAGTGACTCAAAAAGCTATAGAAATGGCGAATTTTGTTAAAAGTATTTTGGGTATAGAAATGCAGATAAGATTAGATTATCCAAACTTAGAGAATTTTAAATATTATTGTAAAATGAATGATATAAAAATCATAAATATAGAATATTTAGATGATATTATAGTAAAAGTACAAATGGAAAAAAATAGAAAAGATAATTTTGTGGATGATATTGAAAGAAAAAATCTTAAAATAAAGGAATTACAAGACTTAGAAGAAAAATATATCAATAAACTTGTTGAAAAAAATAAATAAAATGGGAAAATTTTCCAAAAACTCTTGCAATATTTTTTCTAATGTATTATAATCAAAAATGTAAATATTTTACAGTAGAAAAAATTAGGAGGAAAAAATGATGAAAGAAAAAATCACAGTTTTAATTGCAGATGACAATCAAGAATTTAGCATGACATTAGCTACATATCTAAAAAATCAAGATGACATGGTAGTAGTAGGAAGAGCCAAAGATGGTAATGAGGCAATGGATATGATACCTAATTTAATGCCAGATGTAGTACTATTAGATGTAATAATGCCACATTTAGATGGAATTGGAGTTTTAGAAAGAATTAATATGATAAAAATGAATAAAAAGCCAATCTGCATAATGCTATCAGCAGTTGGTCAAGACAAAATTACAAGGAGAGCTATTGAACTTGGAGCAGAATATTATGTTGTAAAACCATTTGATATTGAATTATTAATTTCAAGGATAAGAGAACTAAAAAATTATAAGCCTACACAAAATAATAATTTCATATCAAGGGATACACCTACACAAAAACAACAATATATTGAAATCTCTAATGATAGTGGTAAATCAGAAGAAAATTTAGAAGCACTAGTAACCAATGTTATACATGAAGTAGGTGTTCCAGCACATATAAAAGGATATCAATATTTAAGAGAAGCTATTATTATGGTAGTGAATGATATTGATGTGATCAATCAAATTACAAAAAGTTTATATCCTAAAATTGCAGATAAATTTATGACAACCCCATCTCGTGTAGAGCGTGCAATCCGCCACGCCATAGAAGTTGCATGGGGAAGAGGTCAACAAGAAGTTGTAGAAAATATTTTTGGATATACCATTTCAGCAGCTAAAGGAAAGCCAACAAACAGCGAGTTTATTGCAATGATTGCTGATAAGCTAAGATTGGAATTAAAGAGTGCATAGTAGTTTTATAGAATTGTCTTAATCGTAATTTTGGTTATTATTTTGAGCAAATAAAAAAGCACCACATTATACTCTGCCAAGCTATGTGGTGTTTAAACATATTGATATGATATCATAAAGGGAGTTGATTTGCTACATAATTAAAGCGTATATTAGTACAAGATTAGCCGAAAAGTTATTTACACAAAGAAAAAGATGAACATAATCGTTCATCTTTTCCCAAAACCTAGCTTCTTGTTTAATCCTATGCTGTTTATTGATGATTACTTGTTGTCATTCTCATCTGTTACTACATCAATTTTTTTGTGTCACAATCTTCTTCTGTTCCTTCATCTTCAATAACCGGACAAATGACAATATGAATTTCTAAGTTGTTTAGTGACCTAAAATTTAATATAGTCAATGATAGCCAAATAATTAAGCAAAAGATGTCTATTCCGTTTGAAAATGTAGTTTTTTCTAAGATTATACCTAGAATTATCTGAAAAAAGAAAAGCAAACACATTATTGATATATTAACATTCTGAACTTTGATGTTCGGTACAGTATTAAACTTTTTTTTTACCATAACCATAATTGTAATAATAAACACTAAGGAAATTAGGACTGTTATAATACCTGTTAAGTTTAACGCAAAATAAATAATGTCCAACATAGTATTACCTCCTAAAATTGTTTTTTCAAGTAAGCAGGTTTTGTTGAAATGTTCACTTACAAGCGAACTATAAACAACAGTGTATTTAAGTTATTTTACCGCATATTGTCATAAAAATCAAATTTTGGGAAATTTACTAGAATATAAAGTAAAATAAAAACACGCAAATAAACTATTTTATTTAATAATATATATATGATAAAATGAACAAAATAAATTAGGAGGAAACAGCCATTTTATCATTCCTATTAAGATACTTAAAAAGAATATTGGTATTAATATATTTGTAAAGAAGAACAACCTATTGTTGTTCTTTTTATGCTTTTTTTAGCCCAATAATAAAATATAAATGTTGAAATCGAAGGAGAGGAATAAAATATGAAGAAAAGTAAAATAGTAAAAAATTTAATAAGGAAATATAATTTAAAACATGGAGATTTTGTAGATATCAATACATTAAAATTTATAGCAGGAAAAGAAAAAATAGAAATAAGGGATTTAATGACAATATTCAATATATCTGTTAGTAATAGAAGTCGATTAAGAAAAAGTCCGCTAAATAAAGCGCGAATCAAGATTTTCGATGAAGAAGAATTAAAAGAAATAGAAGTTGAAGTAAAAAATGAGGTAAAAGAAATAAAGAGAATTACTTCAAAACGTTTAGATAGATTATGTAAAAAATATAAAATTAATAGATGTATCGTAAGCAAAATATTAAAAATCAGTGATAATCAAAATCATAAATTAAAAAAAGGTCAAAAATTTATTATCTTAAAGCCACAAAATGAAGAAAAAGAAATCATGAACGATTTATTCATAGAAGAAGTAAAATACCAAGATGCAATCAATAAAGAACAAATAGAAAGCTTAAAACAAAAATATCAACTAAATGATGAAGAAATTTGTTCATTATTAAAAATAAAAACAGTAAACTACAAAAATTTAATGCAAGGTACAACCAAAAAAATGAACATAGATTTACTAGAGGAATATGAAAAAAGAGATATTGAGCAAAAATTGATAGAGAGGTTCAAAAATCAAGATTATATTACAAGAGAAGATATTATTAAAGTAAAAATAGAATTACAAACAACAGATAGAATAATAAAAGATATTCTTTCTATTTCAACAGAAGCAGTTTATGCACTTATGAATGGAAAAATCCGTAGAACAAAAATCACTTTGAAAGAAATCAAATTCAAAATGTATTGTTTAAAAATGGATATAAAATATGAATATGGGGAAGGTTTTTATACGAGTAGAGAACTAAGAAAATTATGTAGAAAATACCAAATAGAGTTTGATGACTTTCTAAAAAATCTTAGTACAAATGTAAATCGATATCCTTATATGAAACAAGCACTGAAAAATAATGAAAAAGGAATTTATATAGGTGAAGAACATCAACTTTCAGAAGAATTTGCAGAGAAATATGCAAAAAGAATAGAAAATATGTGTAGGAAAATTACCAATAGATATTGTTATTCCGCTTATTTATACACAGAAAAATTAGATATATCGCAAGAAGCATTTATGATGATACTGCAAAAAGGTGGAAATATAGAAAAGAATTTTGACTATGATGAAAATTTACTATTTCATTTATTTGCAAGTAAAATCAAACATTTTGTTATTGGAAAAAGGAATAAACGATATAGAGAAATTTTATTAGATAGTTGTGAAAATTATGCATATCATTATGACGAATATGATATCTATGATGAAGAAAATGAACCAGCATATTCTTTGATAGATAGTAGGATAAAGTTAATCCATCAGCATGTTATGCAAATTTTCAAAGATAATAAAGATTATATACATCATTTTAGGAAAAAAGCATATAAAATCATTGCCTATAAACTAAAAATACCAATAGAAAGACTGAAAAAAATTATCGAGGAAATAAAAGAAATCTATTTGGAATATGGTTTTGCAAAGAAATGTACAGATGGAAGTGTTATAGATATGAGCGATTCAGATTATTTTTATGGTATTTAAGGAGTATAAAATATGAAAGAAAAAGATATAAAAAAGATAATAGAAGATGTAGATAAATTTAAATTAATCGATATTCTTAGCTGTATATATTATTATTATGTAGTTATAGGAGAATATGAAAGGATGTTATCAACAGCAGAATTAGAATATATGATGCATTTGATATATAAAACCAAAAATGTTCCCAAAAGAGAATTAACTGTTGAAGATGTATTATCTCTTTTAGAATTTATAAATTTAAAATTGTCACAACAAGAAAGGATAGATATAGAAAATATAAAACCAGATGAAGATTTTATATTTACACAAGCTAGAGATGATTTCTTATATGTAAAAGAAGATACAGAATATAATGCAATGGTTTTGGAATATCTTAATTTATTTCATCCTATAGAATACTTTTTTAAAACGAATTATGCATTTAGAATAGAGAATTTTCTGAATTTTACAAGTTACATACAAATCGAATATACAAATAGAATGAGAGTAATTGATAATTATTTAAGAAGAACGAATAAAGATGTACCAATAGAAAAGTTAATAGAATATTTATTAACTTGTAATACAAGTATTCTAAATTTTAATGAAAAAACATTAGCAAGAAATGAAGAAGAATTAAAAGCAATTGTACATATATTACAAAAATTTTCTACAGATAAGGAAAAATGCCGAAATATAAAGTTTATAGATTATCCTATATATAAACACGGAAATACTTATATATTTATATCGATTGTTACTTTGTTAAATAGAGCAAAAGGTATTTTTGAAAGGGATATCCAGAAGGATAAATATTTGGAAGGCATATATGGGTATAAAAAAGGAGAATATTTAGAAATTTTAACAGAAAATATAATGAGAGAAATATTAAAAGATGCAGTTCTTTTTCCAAATATTAAATATAGAGAAAACAAACAGGACAGAGAATGTGATCTATTAGTGATATATGATCAAGTTATATTAATTGTCGAAATAAAAGGGAGAGCATTTAAGGAAATTTCTAAAGAGGGCGTAAAGAGTTATTTAGAGCAAGACTTAAATGATAATATATATAAAGCATATAAGCAAGCAACTAGAATGGAGAATTATTTGAAAGAAAATCAAAAAGTTTCTTTAAGGTATGCAAATGACAAAGGGAAACTAACCATACAAAATACGAATAAATTTAAAATATTTAAAATAGGAATTACATTAGAAAATTTTAGACAATATGCGATTCAATATGCTGAATTTAAAGACAATATGAAACATGATATGCTATTTTTTAGTATTAATGATTTAAAACTTATGGCGAAATATTTTAATTACCAGACAGAATTTATTCACTATATTTCACAAAGAATAAAAACAAATCCATATATTCATGAATTTAGTTTATATAATGAATTATATTTGTTTTCTGAATATAAAATAAATAATTTGCAAAGTATTTTAAACAATGACCATCGCGTGAAAGTATTTGATACAGGAAGATATAAATTATTTGACTTAAGATTTGATACAGAACGAAAAAAACAAATATTAAAAGGATATATTCATCCATTCTTTCAAGAAATGGTAGAACAATTAGAAAAACAAAAAATACCATCCTATTCCTTAACCATTATGGAATTACTAGATATAGATTATCAAACACAAGAATATATATTTAAACAGTTAATAGTAGCAAGGCAAAAATTTAAAGAAACAAACCAGCCAGTGAATGCAAGCTTATTGATAAATGAAGCGAGAGACGCAAATGGAGTCTATATTGTTTTTGGGGTAACCAATAAACAATATGAAAAAGATAGTATAGAAGCTACGATTATATTAGGAAGTATTATCAAAAGAAAATATCCTAAATATAAGGTGTTAGGGATTTTAAATAATATGGATGATAAGCCTGAAAATTTAATGGCATGTATAGAAATTATGGATCCAAAACCAGAAATCGATAAAGCAATTGAAAGAGTAGAAGAATTTAAAAATTTTTATTTAACAGCATAGACAAGTCATAAAAACACAAGCAAAACTTCCTAGAAAAATCTTAGGAAGTTTTGCTTTATGCAAATATTGAAATTCATAAAATATTGTGATATGATGAACAAAAACAATTAATGGAGTAAACAAATGAAAGAAAATAGAACGCTAATGCAATACTTTGAATGGTATTTGCGACCAGAAAATAAGTTATGGCAAAAAGTAATTGCAAATGCTAATTATTTAGAAGCAATAGGGATAACAGATGTATGGCTACCACCAGCATATAAAGCGGCAGGAGGCAATCAAGATGCAGGATATGCAGCATATGATTTATACGACTTAGGAGAATTTAATCAAAAGGGAAGTATAGAAACAAAATATGGAACAAAAGATGAATATTTACAAGCGATAAATGAATTGCATAGAAACAACATAGAAGTCTATGCAGATATAGTATTAAATCATAAAATTGGAGCAGATGAACCAGAAACCGTATATGCAAGTGAAGAAGAAAATAAAAATAGAAATATAGATACATCACTTCCCAAAAAGATAACAGCATGGACGAAGTATAACTTTACCAGTAGAAATAATAAATATTCCGATTTTAAATGGAATTATAAACATTTTAATGGAACTGATTGGGATGAAAGTGGAAGAAAAAACGGAATATTCAGATTTAGTGGAAAACACTGGGATCAAAATGTAGATAAAGAAAATGGAAATTATGATTACTTAATGGGAGCAGATGTGGATTTTAATAATCCAGAAGTTGTTGAAGAATTGAAGAATTGGGGAAAATGGTATCTGGAATTCACAGGAGTAGACAATTTTAGATTAGATGCTGTAAAACATATAAAATCAGACTTCATGGCAGACTGGATTAGAAGTATGAAAGAAGTAAAAGACATCAAATGTGTTGGAGAATATTGGAATAGAGATTTAGAAACTTTAAAAAATTATATAGAAAGAACCAATTCTACAATTCCGTTATTTGATGTACCACTACACTATAATTTATATGAAGCTTCTAATGCAAGTGGAAATTATGATATGGCAAGAATATTTGATAAAACTTTAGTAAAACATAGGCCACAGTTAGCAGTTACATTTGTGGACAATCATGATACAGAACCAGGACAAGCATTATTTTCATGGGTTCAAGAATGGTTTAAACCATTAGCATATGCTCTAATTTTATTAAGAAAAGATGGGTTACCTTGTGTATTTTATGGTGATTATTATGGAATTCCATCACAAAATATAAAACCAATGGAAGAGAAATTAGAAGATTTAATAAAAGTAAGAAAATATTTTGCATATGGAGAACAAATTGATTATTTAGATGATTGCAATATTATTGCTTGGGTTAGAACAGGTGATAAGGAACATCAGGATTCAGGACTAATAACCATTATGAGTGATGGACCCGGAGGAGGAAAAACGATAAATGTTGGAGCAAATCTAGCAAATACAGTTTTTTATGACTATACAGGAAATGTAAAAGAAAATGTATATGTAGATAATGAAGGAAATGGAATCTTTTACTGTAATGGTGGAAGTGTTTCCGTTTGGGTAAAAAAAGGAAATATATATAGCTAACGATTAATGGTATTAGAAGAAAGGGGTGATTTATGTATTACAAAACATATTATGATTCACCATTAGGAAAAATATTACTTGTGAGTGATGAACAAAATTTGACTGGATTATGGATAGATGGACAGAAATATTATTTAGATAGTTTTTCGCAAGAACTAAAACAAAAGAATGAAATAGAAATATTAGAAAAAGCGAAGAATTGGTTAGATAGATATTTTAAAGGTGAGAAACCAAGCATAAATGAATTACAACTAGCTCCTATAGGAAATGAATTTAGACAAACTGTTTGGAAAATATTATGCGAAATACCATATGGTAAAACAATGACATATGGAGAAATTGCTAAAAAGATGGCCCAAATAATGAATAAGAAATCCATGTCAGCACAAGCTGTTGGAAATGCAGTTGGACATAATCCAATTTCCATCATTATTCCTTGTCATCGAGTAATTGGAGCAAATGGCAATTTAACTGGATATGCAGGAGGAATTGAAAAAAAGATTCAATTATTAAAATTAGAACAAGTAAATATGGACAAAATGTTTATTCCTAAAAAGGAACATCAATATAATAGAAAGGACTGATAAACATGGAATATAGAAAATTTAATCATACAATAGTTGCAAGAATAGATAAAGGAGAAGAAATATTAGAAAAAATAAAAGAAATTGCTTTAAAAGAAAATATTAAATTAGCCAATATTAATGCATTAGGTGCAGTAGGAGAATTTACAGTAGGAGTGTTTAAAACGAAAGAAAAGAAATATTATTCAAATTCATTTGAAGGAGATTTTGAAATCGTATCATTAACTGGTACAATCAATACAATGAACAATGAATTTTATAGCCATTTACATATGAGTGCTGGAAATGATAAAGGAGAAGTATTTGGAGGACATTTAAATAAGGCAATTGTGAGTGCTACATGTGAAATGATTATAAATATTATTGATGGAACAGTTGATAGATATTTTGATGAAGAAATAGGATTAAATTTATTTAAATTTTAAGGGAATGTAAACAAAAACTATTTTATAAAAATAAGGGGGAGAAGTATGAAAAAAAGTAAAATTGCTATAATCATATTGATTATCATTGTTGTATTAATAGTAGGAGCCTATTTTGGCGTTAGCTATTTTTTAGATAAAGACTTAGAAAAACAAGAGCAAGAGCTTCAAGAATCAGTAGAAACATTAGGAACTATAAATGAGGAAAATGTTGCTACTCTAGTTGCTAAGTTTAACACAGAAGTGATGGATAATGGGCCACAATATCCAGCAAGTGATGATTATTTTGCAGCAGAAAATGATTTATATTGGTATGGATTATATGAGGATATTTATTTATATGTTGAACCAGTAAATTATACAGGAGATAAAGAAGCGGATGTTGTAGATATGACAGCAATTCATTTTTCAAAAGATTCAGAACATGCAGATATTGCTTTAGGACTTGCTAAAAATTTAATTAAAGCAAATAATAGTGAACTAACAAATGAAGAAATTGATCAATTGATTGCACAGGCACAAGAGGCATCTAAAGATAAGCTAGTTGCCAATAATGGAAAAGGAATTACAGTTGCATTAGCAGAAAATGAAACAAATTATGAATATCAAGTTGTTAGAATATACAATGAAAATAAGTAATTATGAAATAAAAGGCAGTATTTTCAATACTGCCTTAAAATTATGTATTTTTTAATTGCTCTCTTGTTATACTTAATATTGATACTAATTTTGCTATGTCATCTATGTTGGACATAATATAAGCCCACTATTGCTAGTGAGCTGATTATTTTATATTAGTACTAATATTTTATATCAGTAAGTGTTACTTGGTCATTGAGAGTATTTATACGTAATGTTCTATTACAGTTTGGACATCTATATGTATAGACATTGTCATCAAATATATCTTGCGTCATGTTTTCTTTTGTTACTGCCAAATACTTTTGACAGTTTGGACAGTTAAACCTATTTTTTTCCGCAATTATGACAGAACTTATCTCCATTCACAACTGCCTTACAATTAGGACAAGTTTCTATTTTATTTATTAAATTGTTTAATTTCTTTTCATTTTTGTCCATATAAATTCCCCCTTATAAATTTTATATGTCTATTCTTTTGTTTTGATACTCATAATAAGTATATCTGTAAAAGTCAATATAAAATTGATAAAAAAATACAAAATAGAATTGATAAAAAAATTCAATATTGTTTTTCCAGAAAATGCAATAATTCAATTACATTTTCTGGAATGTTTTATTTTCTATTTTCTA
>CALXUT010000036.1 GCA_944391755.1 uncultured Clostridia bacterium | reverse complement strand
GAATATGTGAGGAATCAATTACAAGAAGACATGATGTATGATCAAATATCAATAAAAGAATATAAAGACCCGTTTAACGGGTCTTAAGAGACGCATGCGTCGGAACAGCTATGAGCCTTGAGGCTCTGCTTGTAACATAGCCCTATGGGCGTTATGAGAAAAATACCTCCGGCTAAGCCGGAGGATTTTTATTTTAAATAATTATGTAAAAAGGAGAAAAAATAATATGATTAATATTATAAAACGAGATAATGTATATCGATACAGGTTTGAGACAGGAAAAGTAAATGTCAAAAGAAAACGAGCTCCTTAAAACAATTAAATTTATGATTTGGGCTTTTGGTTGACCATAAACTTGAAAAAAAGAAACCTTTATGGTATAAGTATAATTAACAAGTAATGCATGAAGAGAAATGTTAGGAGAGTTTTTATGATAAAATTACCATTCCTTAATAGATTTACTACAGATGATCAAGATTTTTATGATACACAAATTAATGAAGAATTAAATTATTGTTCTTGTAGTAATTATGTAATGAAATTCACAAATATAGGTAAAAATAAAAGGGCTATTTTAATCAAAACAAGAGAAAATCAATTATATGCATTAGTATTTATGAAAAGAGATTATAAAGGTATTAATAATGCTCTAGCCACTTTAAGATTAAATTTGGCCTTGAATGAAAAAGAAAAAAACGATGGTTCATCAAAATATAAATATGCACAAATAACTGCAAGAGTTGGTTCTAGGGATTCTAAAACTAAACAAGATGTAACTATTCTAACAAGTCTTGATGAACTATTAATAGATAATAAGCCGTTAAGAAAAATAGAAGAAGTTGTAACAGAATTATTAAGCAATGCTATTCAAAGTGAAAATGGAGAATCATATTTAGATTTTTACAAAGCAGGATATGATAAAGGTATTCAAAATTATTTAAATATGAGTTTATATGAAGAAAATATTTCATTAAATGATAAGTTACTTGATGCCTTATGTGCTTTTAAAAATAAAGAACCTAGAATATATTACTTAGTTAATTGTTTTATGAGAGGTGACTTTGATGAAATGTCTAGATACATGGGAAAACTTGATAAAAAAGTTTTAATAGGAACTATAGTTTATCTTGCACAAAATATAACTCAAGCACTAGAAGAATCACCAAAAAGAAAACAAGATTTAGCAGTATATAGAGTAGGATTGTGTGTGAATAAGGACAAGAGAATTGGTGCTGAAAATGTCTATGAGAGTTTTGTATCTTTTGGAACATCTGGTGGTACATTTACAGATAAAGAAACTGTTACAGATAAAAAGCCCGTTGTATATAGAAGAATTTTAAGAAAAGATGATATGGCAGTACCAGTAGATTTACTTGAAAATTTAGGAATAGTATATTGTGGTGAAAGTCAGGAAAATGAATTTTTGCTTCAACCTTTTACATTTAAGATAAATGCTATAGAAAACAATGAAGATTTTGATGTACTAGAAATAGAAGAAACAGGGAAAATAAATCCAAGGCAGTTGCTATATAAAAGAGTTGATGAGTTAGAAGAATATTTAAAAGCTAACAATAGACTAACTGATTATGAACAATTAAAAAGAATAAGAGACAAAATCTTACAAAAATCGAAAAGAAGAATTACAGGGTATAATGTTAAAGATATATATTATGGATTAAGACCTAAAAAAAGAAAAACAAAAGAAAAAAATGATTGCGATATGGAATTATAATCAAATATAACTGGTGACATGTTTTGGGGTCTTCTCAAAATCAGATGCCAAGGGTACGATTTTCCCACGGCATTTTTAAAGGAATGAAATTTAATATGGAGAAAAAATAATTTATTATAAAGATGAATTAAATGATGAATTTTCGGTATCTAGCATAAAATCTAGAAAATAGTATATTGCAAGATGAGTATATTATAGTTTGAAAATTAAGGAGAAAATGATGGAACTTATGGATGGTATAGATAATAAAGAAAAACAAAATGAAGATATAAATAATAATCAATTAGAATTATGGAATAAACTTAATGAAAGCAATACATTGCCAGAAATACAAAATTACATAAAAGAAGTAATAAGAATTAGAGGTTTTGTAGGTCAAGAAATTGAGAAAACAATGTTATTATTACTAGAAGAAGTAGGTGAACTTGCAAAATCGATTAGAAAAAATGCAACGAATATGAACATTGATAAAAATAAATTAAATCATTATGATACAATAGAAAGTGAAATCGCAGATGTTTTTATAGTATTAAATAGTGTATGCAATAAATTAAATATTGATTTATACAAAGCATTAAAAGATAAAGAAGAAGAAAACATAAAAAGAAAATGGCAGTAGTGTTGAACAATAGTAAAAATTTTTTATATTTTTTAGAAGGAAAACATGAAACTATATGCAGTAACAGATGAATATAGAGATTATTTAAGACGATTTGATAGTATAGTTTATGACAATAAATAAGATAAAAAAAGCAATGAGAAAATATTTAGGTATAGTTTTAACAATAAATGAAATGAATTACTATATATATGTCATCTCCTAAAAATGTTGAAAAAGAACTTAAAATTATTGAAAAAAATGAAGATTTGATAAAAAAATGCAAGTATTATTTATAATCAAAAAGATAACGGTTATGATGATTCATATATAAAGAATGTAGTTGATTTTAAACTATTAGAAGAAAAATGTAGAGAATATAAAAATAATAAATACATATTGTATTTTTTCATTAATTATTATATACTAACTTCATAAATGAATGTAAACATTGTTTGCATTTTGTTTGCAAAAAATATGAAAACATATATAAAATTAGTACTAATAATATAATAAATATGAAAGGACATAATCCTTGATATTATTAGTAAAAATAATGTTTTATAGTATTGATAATACAGAAATAAAGTCTTCATGCGGAAGTGGTAAGAAGTATAAAAATTGCTGTGGAAAGAATGCTTAGAATGAGTGAATTCAAATATGTTTGAAAACAATAAAAAATATGTTATAATAGATAATACTATAGCATAATTAATAGAAAAAGGAAAAAGTAATCAAGAATCCCAATTAATTCATTTGATGAAAGGATGATAGAGATGAAGGAAAAGCGGAAAAAATGGAAAATACTTTGTGCGGAGCGTAATAGAAAATTACCTGTTACAAGAACTTCTACATTACGTTCCAAAGATTTAGGAGATCCACCCAAAAATTTAGAGAAAGATTTTATCTTAAAAGGAAAATTTTTTCCACAGGATTACATTTTCCCTGCAGAATAATCTTTACTTAGGATATTTTGCAGATGAAAAGAGAGGAATATTTTAATTTCCTCTCTTTTTATATTGATGTTATTAGTGTCAAGAAGTTTCGGAAAATAATCCGATGATATAAATGATTTGATGAAACATAAAGATAAAATTTAGTTATCTTTATGTTTCATTTAATATATAAGTTTCTGTAGATATTTCATGTGATATATTGTTTAAGTAAATATAAGTTCCGGTATTTTGTCCATAATTAAGTACGGGAATATTATGTATTTTATCTGTTGTAAATATTTCGTAATCATATGTATTTTCATATAGTTTAGTAGTTTTCTTTTTTGAATATGTAGATAAATATAATTTGAATATATTTATATTATTATTTTTATAATCATTTAACTTTAGATATTTAGTAATTCTTTTAGTAGAAAATCCCTTAGGTCTAGAAGAAAATAATGAAGCGATTAAGTGCGATATATGACTTTCCATTGATGATCCAATTTTTAAATCTAACATTGATTTTATATTAGTATAATTATTAACAATGTAATTGAGTTTTTTTGTAATAGTCTCTTTACGATTTTGATTGTTATATATGATTGTACCAACGGCATCAACAAAATAAGATTTAGTTTTATTTTTAAAAATATGTAGTAAATAATATCTTTCATCAGCATCAGTAGTAATATGGTGAATTGCTTGTTTAAAATGAAATTCGCAAAGGTAAAACTTAACTAAATTATTTTGAGAAAGTCTAAGCTCGGCCGTTCCTGATTTTATCCAAGATGCACCATCACCCAATAAGCAAATATTTTTAATTTTATCAAAATCATATTTCATAGCAATAAAATCCATAAAAGCAATCCAAGGTTTGTCACCATAATGAGAAAAAACGGTTCTATTAACAAGCTTTCGACGATTTTTAGAAATATCTATAACATCTTCAAAAGCAACAAAAGATTTAATCATAATATCTTTATCAATATCTTGAGCACCAATATATTTCTCATCAACCATAACATAAAGAGTTTCAGGAGTGTCCACAGACTTAGGGACAATATTAGGAACATACCAATTTTTAATCCAATTATAAACGGATTGACGAGGAATATTTTTTATTGTAGAGTTAGTTTCAAAATAAGAGATATCATTAATAAAAGTTGAAGTATCACGAACAGCCTGAGCTTGAGATGTAGATACAGCTTTAGACACAGAAATAGCTTTAACAATAGGATCATAATGGTCATTTTTAGGTAAATCAAAAATTTTATCTATGTAAAAGAATTTTTTATTGGAATACTTAGAAACATAGTAAGTCCTTTTAAAAGTGATTTCTCCTACAATAGTAATTAATGTTCTAGAAACATTAGATTTATTAACAAAATATCGAGTTTTCCTGTAAGTAGATTCTTTAAAATCATTATCTAGTTCTTCAAATGTAGAAATAACAATAGATTTAACAATGTCTCTAGCAGAAGTTTGAACTTTATAAATAAGATTAAAATAGTGATTTGAGTCATCATTAACAAACAGATTGTTCAATAAAAATTCAACATCGTTAAATAAATTTAAAGAAATTATAGGAATTATTTTATTTTTTAACACATTTAATAAATTTTGTGATATAATAGGTTTCATAAGAAAGTCCTTTCTTTGATATTGTTTTTTTGCTTAAACTTATTATATCAAAGGACTTTCTTTTTGTATATTCCGAAACCATTTTACACTATCCCCGTTTTCCAAAATTTGCATTAATTCGAAAAATATGTTATAATGAATTGTGTACTAAACTACCAAGTTATAACAAGATTACTAAAATTGTACAATTTTTAAGAGGTGAAATAAATAAATGCCATTATTAGCAGTAATATATATTTTAATATTTATTATATTTGCATTATGTGCTTACGCTGTTATGCAAATTAAGTTAGCTGGTATAGAAATTAAAGATTTCTGGGACTTTATTGAAGCTAACCAGGCTTTAGATAAATTGTATGAATTTTCTCAAAGGTATAAAAAACTTACTCCTCAACAACAAGTTGTATATTTGATGGAGGCAGAAAAAGTTTTTAAAGCTTTTGATAAAATTCCAAATATCGTTTGGGAAGATGAGTTTAAAAAATATGATGAAGTTTTAAGAAAGTATAATGAAATAAAAGTTGATAGATGGGTATCAAATTCTTAATACCCATCTTTTTTCTTCTCCTTTTTTTATTTTTCCGTCTAGTATCTCTTCAGAAATTTTATCTTCTACAAGATTTTGAATTGTTCTTCTTAGTGGTCTTGCCCCAAAGGATTTGTCCGTATTATCACTTAAAACACGATTCACAACTTCTTTTGACACATTTGTATCTATTGTAATAAAATATTTTTGCTTATTTAATCTATTCTCTACTTGCTTTAACATGATTTGCGCAATTTTCTCCATGTCTTCATCACTTAATTTATGAAAAACGATAATTTCATCTATTCTATTTATAAATTCTGGTTTTAAGGTTCTTTTTAGCTCTTTAATGACTTCTTTTTTTATATCTTCATATTCTTTCTTTTCACTTTCCTTATTTTCGATTCCACTTTCAGAATCTCTCGAGCTTCCAAAATTTCCAAATCCTAATGTTTTCTTTTCTGTGATATGCCTAGCTCCTAAATTGGATGTCATGATGATAATTGTATTTTTGAAGTCAACTTCTCTTCCTTGCGAATCTGTTAAATGCCCATCTTCTAGTATTTGTAATAAAATATTCATGACATCTGGATGTGCCTTTTCAATTTCGTCAAACAAAATAACAGAATATGGTTTTCTTCTTATTTTTTCTGTTAATTGTCCACCATTATCAAATCCAACATAACCAGGAGGAGATCCGATTAATTTAGAAATAGAATGTGCTTCCATATATTCTGACATATCTAATCGTATCATTGTATTTTCATTATCAAATAATATCTCTGCTAACGCCTTAGATAATTCTGTTTTTCCAACACCAGTAGGTCCGAGAAATAAAAATGAACCTATTGGTCTTTTGGGATCTTTTAATCCTAGCCTACCTCTTCTGATTGCTTTTGAAACGGCTTCTACTGCTTCATTTTGTCCAATGACTCTTTCATGCAATTTTTCTTCTAAGTGTTTTAATTTTTCATTTTCATCTTCATTTAATCTTTTTACTGGTATTCCCGTCCATTTGGAAATGACTTCTGCAATATTATCTTCTATTATCTCTGTCACTTCATGATTTTTTTGTTTTCTCCAAGAATTCAGTAGTTTTTCTAAATTATCTTTCATTTGTTTTTCTTTATCTCTTATGATGGCTGCTCTTTCAAAATTTTGATTATAAATCGCTTCTTCTTTTTCTTTCATGGCAATATCGATTTGCTCTTCTAGTATTTTTATTTCATCTGGTTCTGTATATATTCTTATTTTTACTTGTGAGGCAGCTTCATCAATTAAATCAATTGCTTTGTCTGGTAAAAATCTATCTGTTATATATCTATTGGATAAAGAAACTGCACTTTCGATTGCTTCATCTGTTATTTTAACATTATGGTGTGCCTCATATTTATCTCTAATACCTTTTAATATCTCAATGGTTTCTTTTTCCGTTGCTTCTCCAATGTCGACAGGACTAAATCTTCTTTCTAATGCAGAATCTTTTTCTATATATTTTCTATATTCTTCAATTGTTGTTGCTCCTATTAATTGAATTTCTCCTCTTGCTAATAATGGTTTTAAGATATTTGCAGCATCAATAGCACCTTCAGCCGCACCAGCTCCTACTATTGTATGTACTTCATCTATAAACAATATGACATCTCCTACTTTTTTTACTTCTGCTAATGCCTTTTTTATTCTTTCTTCGAAATCTCCTCTATATTTTGCTCCTGCGACCATCCCAGAAATATCTACACTAACAATTCTTTTTTCTTTTAAGATTTCAGGAACTTCTTCTGATATGATTTTTTCTGCTAATCCTTCTACAATTGCTGTTTTTCCAACTCCCGGCTCTCCTATTAAACATGGATTATTTTTGGTTCTTCTTGATAAGATTTGTATGATTCTCTCGATTTCTTTTTCTCTTCCTACGATATTGTCAAATTTACCTTCTTCTGCTTTTTGCGTAATATCTTCTCCAAATTGATTTAGTGTTGGAGTTGCAGCAAAACTGCCTCTCCCTTTATTTGGCCTTTGTATTGATTCTTGGTCTAATTCTTCTTCATTTATTACTTTTGCAATTTCATTATATATCTTTGGAATCTCCACCTTTAATTCTGATATAATTCTCACAGCTATACTATTATCTTCTTTTATGATGGCAAGTAATAAATGTTCTGTTCCTATAAAATTATAACCTATTCTTTTTGCTTCTAAAAATGCATTTTCTAAGACTTTCTTACTTCTAGGAGTAAATCCTAGAGATTCTTTAATTTCTTTACCTTTTCCTAAAAGTTCTTCTATTTTTTTATAAATCTTTTCATCTGTAATACCTTTGTTTAATAATACTTTTGCAGCAATTCCTTCCCCTTCTTTCACTAATCCATATAAAATGTGTTCTGTCCCTATATAATTATGACCGAATTCTATTGAGATATCATTTGCAATTTCAATTACTTTTTTAGCTTTATTGGTGAATTTATATATCATCCTTTATCCTCCTTCTTTTTAATTTTCTCTTTATTTTTGTCTTTTTAAGCATTTTATTCATTCTCATGCTCTTTTGTTTCTGATTTTTTAGTCATTTTATTCATTTCTTCTGCTTTTTGTTTCTGTTCTGGTAATGGAATCCAAGCGAAATAGGATGATACAAATTCTCCATATTGTGTCGCATCTTCCCCAACTTCTGGATGTGTTTGTTTTTGTTTTTTATCCATAAAAAATAGCACCTCACCTTCTAATTAAGGTATGTGCTATTTTTTAGTTTTTATTCAATTAATCTTTAATTCCAAATAAAAATTTTACTATTCCCCTCAAACATTTTGGAACTTTTTTTACAACTATAGTCATATGTAAACCTCCTTTTTAGCAGAGTAACCATAATATTCCTACTAATATTACTATTAAGCCTATTAAAAATAACCATCCTGTTAATGGAAGGAATAATACTAGTAATATTCCAATTCCTAATCCTACTAAACATACGCCAAATGTCTTTTTTAAGATTTTCATTATGATTTCCTCCCTATTTTTAGTATATTATATTCTGTTTCAAGAATTATGTGAATGAGAGAAACCCTTTTGCGTTTTTTAATGTATTTTGTACATATTTTTCACATTTATTGTACTCTTTCTGCTTTTACAATATATCTTTGGGTATTCACTCTATAAGGATGGCAAGTAATTAATGTAATAATGTCTTCTCCTTCTTGAATCGCTAGTTCTCTAATATCATCTGGTGAAACTAGCTTAATTTCATACACTTGGTATGTTAATTCTTCTCTAAAATTTTGAATATATATATTATCTCCTTTTTCCAATTTTTCAATGTGTCTAAATAATTTTGCTTTTCCATACCCTCTATGTGCTGCAATTACACTATTTGTGTTATTTCCTCCTATGGGATAAGAAGTTTCCGTTAAGTGAACTGCTCCTTTTTTCATGTTAGCAGAATTTGCTCCTAACAATATGGGAAGTTCTATCTCCATTTTTGGTATGCGAATATATCCAATGACATTATCCTGAATTCCATATTGTGTTAGATCTAGGGAAGATTGTTCATAAGAAAATGGATCTACTAAATTGGCTTGTTTATTTTTATATAATTCTTCATTTCTATGTTGCAATTCTGTATACAATTGTTGTAAAACATCAATTGTTTCGTCTTTAGAAATTTTTTCAATAAAGTCTTTTTTATCTTGTTTTACTGTCTCTTCATATACATAATTACTTACTTGTGGAAAACAAAATAAAGTAATTCCTATAAAAATACATATTATAGCTATTATTTTTAATAAAAACTTTTTCCTCATATGTTTGATTTCCTCCTGATTTCGAATTTATTTAATTTTATGATTTTGTAGACCTTTTCTTTTTATAAATACGAATCCCAACAATAGAAATGATAATTATTATTCCTAATAATAAGATACCTATTATTATTCCTTTTAAATATTCCTTTTCTTGCTTATTTTCTGTTTGTTCATTTAAATGGTTATTAGTATGATTTTCTGTATTTTGGTTTATTGTTTGAGAAAATTCTATTCTTTCTCCCTTTACTAATAATCTATGAGAGTTGACTCCATAAGGTGTACAAGTTACTAATGTTACATAATCTTTTCCACTTGTTATTTGTAATTCATCAATTTTATCTGGTAAAATAACTTTTGTTTCATATATTTTATAAGCTAATATTTTATCTAAAACATGAATATAAAATACATCTCCTATTTGTAATTCATCTAATTTTGTAAATAATTCTGCACTTGGTAATCCTGTATGTCCTGTTAGTACACTATGTGTAGATTCTCCTCCTATAGGAACAGAAGTAGATTCTATGTGTCCTACTCCTTTTTCTAATACTTCATTACTTGTCCCATGATAAATTGGTAAATAAACAGAAATTTTAGGAATTTCTATGTAAGCCATTTCTCCTTGTTTTGAAAGGTTTAATACTTCTGTATAATTTTCTGGTAATGCATATCCACTTCCTTCAACAAATGGATCGTGTACTGGTTCTCCTGATAAATTTTCATTATAAGTTTGTGCCTTTTCCCATTCTTGGTTCATTTGCTCTTTATCTATGCTTATAATTAATTTGTCATATTCTCTAATCGCTTCTACTTGATTTTTTTCTGCAAAATAATTACTGATATGTGGATAAAAAAAGATACCTATTCCACCAAGAATGAATACACATGCTATTATAAAAATGATTTTGTCTGTTCTGTTTTGTGTTTTTTTCATTTGCATAGCTCCTATTATATTTCTCATACTTTGATAATTTCATTATATAAAATTCTACTATCACTGTCAATATAACTTTTTAGGTATAAAATTGAGGTAGATTTTAATTCTACCTCAGTCTCTTTTGTTCATAAATTTATTTACGATTTTTCTTAACTGCAACCACTAATAATGTAATTCCTAATCCTATAAATACGATTCCTCCAGCTACAAATGCTACTGTTCCCATTCCACCAGTTACTGGTAATTGGAATCCTTGGCTATTTGGAAATGTTACTTTAAATATTCCTGTTCCATCTGCATTATCTAATATTCCATCTACATTATCATCTGTTATAGTAATAGCTGCTGGTGTATTAGATTTATTATATCCTTCTGGTGCTTTTGTTTCTACTAAACTATAAGTTCCAATATCTAATCCATTGATATATAATTTACCATTTGTATCTACTGCTAATGTTTGGGTTGCTCCTGCATCTGTACTATTTGCTACATAGTATACACCATCTGTTGTTTTTACAAAATATAATATCTCTTCTCCCTTTTTTAAATTAAATTCTGCTCCTGATAATGTTGCCCCAGTACTTTTATCTGTTTTAGTTACTTCTGCTCCATATGTATAAACAATAATGTCTGGTGTTTCTTGTGTTTGTATACTTGATGTAATATAAGGATTATTGCTGTAATCTAAATAGGCTTTATTACTATTTCCCGTTCCTCCAACTACTGTTGTTGTTCCTTGTGTTAGTTTTGCTTTATATTCTACAATTACTTTATCATAAGCACTGATGTTGTCATATACAAAGTTAATTGCAAAATCAACTTCTCCTTGTACACCATTTGGTCTTTGAGCTGTTCCATCTGTTGTCAATGTGTAATCTTCTGTTGCAGTTAGTTCTACTGGTTCTGCATCTCCATTTTGTCCATAGATTTCTATTGAACCATCTACTAAAGCTAATCCCCCTTCTAGTTTATCACTAATTACATAGGTTTTTGATAAGCTATTTGCGAGATATGTTGGTACATCTCCTACAATTTTGAATGAAATTTCATCTTTAGTCCCATAACTGTCTTTATTTAATGTGTCATCTGTTACTGTTTTAGTAATTTGTGGATTTGTTGCTTTTACTCTTACTGCTACTGATGCTGGTAATTCCCATTCATGTGTTTCATTATTGTATTCTGGTGTTAAATTTACTACTGATGGTGTATATACCATATATCCATTTTCAATTAAGATTAAGTATGTTCCCATTTCACAGTCTTCAAATGTTACAGTTCCATCTAAGCTTTCTTCTACTACTGGATAACTAGTTGGTGTTCCTGTTGCTGTTTGTTCTTTCGCTGTTAGTGTTACTGCTCCTCCTTTAATAGCTGCTGCTAAACTGCTATAAAATTCATTTGCTTCTGCTGAATCACTGGTTACTGCTTTATAAAAATTTTCTGGGTCTGAATAACTTGAAAAGTTTGTATCTACCCATGTTTTTACACTAGCATTCCATGTATATGGTGTAGATTGTGGTTGGTCTGCTGTGTAATCATAATTTACAGTTGTTAATTGATAAGCAGATACTTTTGTTCCTGTTTCAATTCCTGATACGGTAATGTCCCTTGTATCAGTTGTTTCTGTAATGTTTGCAAATGAATATGTACTAAACATTGTTAGTGTTAGCATTAAGCTAATGGCTAATGCTATGATTTTAGAAAATTTTGTTTTTCCTTTCATTTGTTTTCCTTCCTCTCTCCACTTATTTTTCTACACGCTATCTTTTTAAATATATATATATAGCTGTGTAGAATTCGGTATAAGTGGTTACCTTTTTTATCATTTTAAATTTTATAAACTTATTTTATTTATCTTTTTTATTAGAAGTTTTTGCTTTTTTTACATTTTGAATTTTACTTTGAGATTTCATTTTTATTAAAAAGTACTTCCTACCGATTAGTAATATTAATCCTATAACAATGACAATGCCTCCGATTTCGTAGAATGTAAAGCTTCCTATACTTCCACTTGATGGAAAATCAAAATACGCTTTGTTTGGCAATTGTAAATCTCCATCTTCTGTTATCGCAATTGCTGGTGGATTTCCAATGGCTGTTATCTTTAAGTCTTGTCCTCCTTGTGTAATAATAGCTGTATCTTCTTTATTATAATCTCCATACATAAATTCGATTTTCCATTGTCCATCAGCTATCATTCTATCTTCTGCTGCTTTTGTTTCTACTAATTGATATTCTGTTGTAATTGGTAAATCTTCTAATTTTATTAATCCGTTTTCTGGTGTTGTATAGGTATCTACTAGTGTCCAACATGAAGCTACATTCGTTACATCGATTAGTTCTTCTTTTTCTGTTGCTTTTTCATTATTTAAAGCATATAATGCAAATTCTGTTCCTGCTATTGTTACTGTATGGTCTTCTTCTGCTACTTTTGTGAATCGTAATTCTGCTGTTTTTACTTGATAATAATAGGTTACTTCTGTATCTTCTTCTATGTTTCCAGTTGCATTTTCTGGCATTTCTACTAATTCATATATTGAATAATCTATTTTATCTTCTGTTGCTTGAACAGTTGTATATTCTTCTCCTCTTTTTAATCCTAATGTTATCTCATCTTGTACAGTTGCTCCTGTTGTATCTCCTTTTAATGGCACTTGTTCTTCTGTTCCTGCTATATAATGATGTACAGTTAATGTATATGTTTTTTCTTTGTAATAGTAATTTATAACTTCTTTATGTCCAGATACATATGTTCCTGCATGATTATCTGGTATGTAATAATCATCTGGATTTAATCCTTCTGGTATGTTGTCTCCATAATAATCTTCATTTGTAATAATTTCATATTCTATATCTGTGTTTGGTTTTGTTTCATATGTTTTGCCTACATCTCCTGTTTCATATGTGCTTTCTGCTACTTTTTGATTAGTTAAACCTTCTTCTTTTGTCCATAAATAATGGTTGACTTCTACACTTGCTATGGTGTTACTAAATTCTACGATAATATGTTTATCTTCTGTTACATTTTCAAAGATTGGTATGGTAATCGTTCCATCTGCATTTGTTGAGAAATTTGTATATTCTACATCATTTATTTTTATATAGGATACGACATATCCTGTATCTGGTGTAATGATAATTTCTTGAAGAGAATCTTCTCCATAGTTTACTGTTTCTACATAGCGTATTCCATCTTTTGAGTATTCTACGCCTCCAAAGGTTCCTTCTTCTCCTGTAATGTCTCCACCAGCTACTTGTGCACCATCTTCATCATGTTTGATGACTTGTGTGGTAATTTTGAATTGTTTGATTTTGTTTTCAATTTGTAAATTTTGCGTTGTTGGCACTTCTGCTGATGCAATACCTTCCATAAATACAAATCCATCTGTATTTCCTGTTTGACTGATTGTAATTGTCTTATTTTCTTCCTCTTCCTGATCTTCTGCAACTTTTGTACTTGTTGCCGTTAAGATTGTAGAGGTAAAAAATCCTCCTGTAACGATATTTCCATTTGCTGTTTCTGCAACAGAAGTTACAGAATCATAACCATCTCCATAAATTCTACCAGATGCTTCTACTTCTCTTTCTGCATCTAATTTAATATAAAATCCATCTGATGTATATTGTCCGTCAAGTTCTGAAAAATCTTTTTCTCCTGTTGTTGTTCCATCTCCATCTACATCTATTCCACTATCTGAATAATACCATCCGCCTAATAAAATACCTCCTTCTGATGTTGTTTTTATATCTGCAATGTAATCATCATAGTTTCCTGATAATATATATAGATTATCAATATAAGTTCCTGCATTAGAAATTTCTATTAATGCAGAGTCATATACACTATTAGTGGGAGGTATAGTCACAAGTGTTGTTGCCGTACCGCCATTGAAATTAGTATGTAACAATCCTGAATAACTTACTCCTATAAGTATAGTATCATCTTCTGTTGTTGCCAGTGAAGAAATTTCTATATTTTTAGGTGAAGTATTACTAGAAGAGGTCGTTGTATAGAATCTACTTCTCCAAGAATAGTTACCATTTAAAGTATATCCTACAACTGTTCCATCTGTCGCATAAGAACTTATTCCTAATTGTGAAACAGTCTGGTTTGTGTCGAAATACACTGTATCAATATGATTTACAGCAACGGCAATTCCTGTTGAAGTTGCTGTTACATCTACAGCTTCTACATCATAATTTCCACCTATTCTTTGACTCCATTCATATTTTCCTGTTTCTGAATATGATGCCACAAATCCATTCATTCCACTTTGATACATATCTCCATTACTTGTATTTAAGTTACTAAATGATTCTTTAATATTACTTGTTGTTCCAGCACTATTCTCATAAAAATTCATAGTATCACTATAAAAGTTTCCTACTACAACAAGCTGTCTTTGGCTTGTTTCTGTAACTGCTTTTATCTCATCATCTGCTGTTCCACCAAAACGAATGCCCCATTCATAATTTCCATTTTTATCTATTTTTATTAATACGGCATCTTTTCCTGCTAAATTGCTATTTGGAGTTGAAAGTTCTGTAATAGTTTTGCCATCATAGGTTACCATGCTACTTGTTACATATCCTACAACCGCATACCCGCCATCTGATGTTTGTATAACTCTATTTAGTGCATCATCATTTGTTCCTCCAAGTACTTTTGCCCATACATAATTTCCATTAGCATCATAGCAAACAATAATACCATCTGAATCACCTTGTGATACTTTATCTATGGTTCCATCTTTATTTAAGTCAATTCCATCTTGTGCACCTGTTATAACACTGGCAGAATATTCTGAAAATTCTCCAACACCAATTATACCTCTATCATTTGTTGTCTCTAAAGAATTAATATAATCCCAACCTTTTCCAGCTATGCTATTACTATTTATCCATCCCCACATAGCTTGTTGAGATGCTCCTATTCCAAAGTAATAGGTTCTATCTGCTTCGTCTTCTGGTAATACATATTGTTCTGGTGTATACACTTCTATTGCTTTGTATAATCCTTCTTTTAAATTTGCAGAAATTTGTCCTGTTTCATTTGTTATAACTACATTTTTTTGTAAATTATCATCCCATTCTCCTATTGTTTTTCCATCTGTTCCTATTACAGGATTTCCTTCTAAGTCTGTAATTACAAATTTGGTTCCTGCAATTGGAATTTTTTCTGTTGTTCCATTGGTTGTATATTTATATAGTGTAAAGATTGGTCCATCTTCTACCCCTATTTGAATGATTGGATAGGTTCCACTGGCATCGGCAATGGTTAAGTCTGTTTTAGTTTCTGTACTACTACCATCTGTACTTGTTGTTTCTATGACTCTGATTACATCTTGTCCTTCTAATATTTCTATTTTCAATGTTCCATTTTCTCGGTAAGCTTTAAATTTTAATGTTGTTCCATTTAATGAATATCCTTCTGGTGCATATATTTCTGTAAGTGTATATTCTCCTGTTATATATTTTCCATTTACATACTCATATAGCCCATCTATGGTGATAATTCCATTTTCATCTGTTGTATAAATTTCTCCCTTTTCATCTAAGCCTTCTCCCAATATTTTGTATTGTGCATTTGGTAGAGTTTTATCTTCTCCATTTGCTTCTTTTTCTCCTTTTGCATATTTTGTTAATTGCAATCCATAGGTAGGAATTTTTTCATTTTGTAATTTTAAGTCAATGGTTGGTATTTCATCATTTACAAGAATGTTATGAGAAATAGTTGTTCCATTATCTGTATAGCTTACAAATTTGAATTCACCATTTTCTCTGGTTATCTTAAATTTGATTGGTTCTTGTGCTACATAATAGCCAGTTGCTTTAACTTCTGTTAAAGTATATTCTTGTTCTAAATATAATCCTCGAACTAATATATTACCATTGTCATCAGTACTTACAATTTCTCCATTTTTATCTCCACCTGCTAGTGTAAATCTTACATTTTTTAAAAGCATATTTGTTGCTTGGTCTATTTTATTAATTGCCAATCTAACTTTTACTTCATTTTCTATTTTCATTTGAATCGTATAGTCTTCTTCTGCTTCTTGATTTGGTGCCAAAACTGCATCTTCCATAACAGAGTCATAAATTTTACCCGAATTAGAACGAGTTGCTGGTTCATCTTCGCTCACATATTCTAAATATAAACTTTCTGTTCCATCTGGATTTGTTTCGGTATATGCATAAAATCTAATTTTTTCCTCATTTAGTATATAATCTTCTGTTGTTTTTATTTCTTGTAAGGTATAATATCTTTCTGCAAATAATCCTATAAATTTGATGATACCATTGGCATCTGTTGTTTTAATAGAACTGTTTTCTTGTCCATCTTCTGTAAGAGTAAAAGTTACTCCTTGTAAAGTTTTTTGTGTATCTTTTTGATATTTTACTATTTCTAAATCGTATTGTTTTGCTATCATAAACCCTAATTTTTCTGCTCCAGTTGATGTTGCATATAATCCTTCATTTGTTACTAAATTAAAGTAGATTGCATGTTCTGAATAGCTGATTTCATTATAATCAATTCCTTCTGGTATAGAAATATCATAAGAAAACTCTACAGATTGTCCTGTTTGGATTTTATAAGTATTATTAATCACAATTAAATAGGTTTTAATCGTTGACCAATCTTTTACATTCTTTGCTAATGTCCAACTATTTGATTTATCATTTACATCATTTGTTGGATTTTCTACTGCGGAATAATATATTGTTGAATGTTCTCCTATTCCTTCTGTTACTGCTGATATTCCACCTTCTACCATATAAGTTGTATATTGTGAACCTAGGTCTCTTTCACTTAAAATATAATCATTTCCTTCAAATGGAATAACACCTTGTATTTTAACATCTTGTACATCAAAATTATAATTGTTAATAGCAGATACAGTTATGGTTGCCCTTCTTTGACTTTTATCTGTTTTTACTACTTGTGGGGCAATGGTAATATTACCATTATCTCCATAATTACTTCCCATTTGTGTGGTATTTAAACTTATTCCTGGATCCATTGTTAAATAGGTTGTTTGATAATTTACTTGTTCAGTTGTATTTAAATCTCCATCTATATCATATTTATCTTGTTCTGAATAGTAATAATCTGATGACACTTCATTTATGGCATATAATTCCACTGCTTCTGATTTTTTTGGTATTCTTGGATCTGGTGTTAAGTTACAATCTATAACAATATCATAATCTTCTTGATTTTCATTTTCTGTTAAAACTTTTATAAAGTAATTTCCATCTTGTTGATATATCTCATAAGCTGTTATTTTTACATTTTGATTATTTGTTGTTACACTATTAATTTCTGCATATATAATGTCTTCTGGTAATTTTACAAAAAATGTTCCATTTTTCCAGCCTTGTTTATTATAGCCAGATGTATCTGTAGAAATGGTTATCTTTTGATTTTCTGCTGTTGATTTTGTAGAAATTGTATTTTCTTTTATCGAAATATTAGCAATGGATGTTGGTGCTTCATATAATGCAATTCCTTTTAATGCTTCTGTATAACAATATTGTCCATTTCCTGATGCATCTAACATATAACCATCTAAGTAACTTTCGATGTTTACTAGATTATCAAATTCTTGTCTTGTAAAATTGTCTGTTATAACTTCATCATCTAGTTCTTTTACATTATATACTGAAAAATTACTTGATGGATTTGTTGCACTCGTTTCTACTCTGATATGTTTTATTGGATTTTCATATATGTATGGATTTGATGATGTATATTGACTCCAATTTTCTGCTGTAAATGTTTCTATTAAAGTGTTGTTTTCATTATTATATATTTTTATCCATCCATCTGTTCCTAGTGCATTTGTTGCTCCACTAAAGTAGATTCCTTTATTGGTTGTTACCTCTTCCATAGATATCGTTGCTGATGTTGTCGTTTTAAAATTGTCTGGTTTTCCTTGCTGTTCTTTCATAATGATTCCTGCTGTTTGAATTTGTCTTCCTGTACGAGCATTCCATTCTACTATATAGGTGTCATCTGTTTCTTCTAGTGAAATTCCATTATAAAGGTTTAATGGCTTTACTTTTGAAATAAGATAAGAATAATATGGTTCACCCATATATTTACCAACATATATATTAAATAAATAGCTTTCTCCAAGTGGTTGTCTCCATGTAATGGTTACAATTCCTTTTGCTGTATTCGATATAAATGGATTTTGGAATCCATCTTCTGTATTTGGATTATTATATCCTTTATTGACTGCTTCTACTGGAATCGATAATTCAAAGCTTTTCATATCATCTCCCAAAGATTCATATGCTTCTATTGGATATATCACTGTAAAATTAAATGTATTAATTCTTGTTTCTAGATATGTCGAAGAATATCCATTCGCTGTAATCATTCCTGCAGTATCTACAATTGCTTCTCTTTGTGCAGTGAATTCTCTTGTTTCTTGATTATAATCATATGTTACATTTGAACCTGAAATTTTAACAGATTGTGGATGATAGCCATTTAATTCTGGTATAGTTCCAGATAGATAACTTCCAGCCATGATTAGTTGATTTTTTCTTTCTTCTACTTTTACATTAAAGTTTAATGTTAATCCATCATCTGATATCAATTTTGTAAAATCTTCTGTTTCGATAATTTGTGATTTTGGTGAGATTTCTGCATTCACTTCCCCATACCAATCTACCATAAATGGGATGGTTTTAGAAAATGGTCTTTGTTTTCCATTGGTATCTACATAGGTTCCTGAAAAAGTGACTGTATTTTCTTTACTGTAATTGTTAGTGTCTTTTCCTATAGCATCCATTTTTCTAGTACTAGAAGAATAATCTCCAGAACGAACGGCTCCTATTAATAATGCCTGTGAACCATTTGCAAGGTCATTGAGTTCAATGTTTCTAGTATTAGATGATATATAATTATCTGAAACAATACTATCTTTTACAATGGCTGTATTAAAGTAAAAGTTGCTAGAATTGATGGTAATCATGGCATCTTTTACTTGTCCTTCTTCTATTACTTTTAATTCCATAAAAAAGTTAGCTTCTTTACCTATTTCGTTACAAGTTCCTCTAACAGATTCTGCATTTCCATCTCCATTTGTGTCTTTTAAGAAAAAGGCATCAAATTCAATGGCAGTTATTTTTTCATCATTTTTATCATATACTGCTTCATCTCCTGATTTAACATCATCATATGCTTGTGTTCGCAAGAATTCTGGTGTTAACTCTATATTTTCTTTTTTGATGATGTAAAAAATACCAATTATCATACTAATAGCAATGATTGTAATTGCTAACAGTAAGAGTATTTTTCGAGTTTTTTTGTTTTTCATTTTGGTTATCACCCCTTGTTTTTTATTTTTTTGAAATATTTTAATTTTATTTCAAATGTATCATTTTCTACCTGTCTTGGTGCCGTATCAGGATACATTGGTTTAGGATATCTATTATTTTATTAAAAGTAACACGCGTAAGCCAAGGCGATCACCGCTGCCAGACGGAACATTACCATAGCGATGAGTAGCAGGATTGCCGTTGCCATCATATCCGTAAAAACCACCTCGACTAAATCTGCTGTTGGTAGAGTTGGTCTCTAATGTCCCATCCCATACATTTCCAGCTAAATCATATATGTTGTTTACTTTTGTATATTCACTACTTCCTGTGGGTAATCTTGTACTACCTTTTTCTGCGGTTTCTTCTGGCGTTATACTTCCTGATGGAATATATTTAAATCTGCTATTTGTATAATTTCCCCATGTTGTAGAATTAGCACCTACCAGCTCATATGTTAATTTTGTTCCATTTGAAGTCGTTGCTCCAGAATCGATTAGCCATTGCAATGTTTCATCCCATAATGATCCCCATATCATAGAAGTTACTACATGGTCATTTTCTCCTTTTAATTCTTTTGATTTTTCATACATTGTATACCATGTTTGACTATGTATATCTTCTTCCATTTTTCTAACTACTGCCGTTCCACTTAAACCTCCTGTTTCATATCTTCCAATATAAAATCCCCCATATTCTTTAATGCTTTTTATAGTTAAATAAAAATTCTCCTCTAATTCTTTTAACAATAATTCATCTTGTGCTTTTCCATCTTGAAATGATTGTAATCGTGAATCTATATCATAATCGGTATTATAATGGATGATATCTGGTTCCTTTGAATGCATTTTATCATAAATACTCATTATTTCTCTTCTTTCCGTCCAATTATTGGGACTTCTTCCTGTTGATGAATAATGATACAATTTGCCCCATAACTTTCCATTACTATCAACTCCAAAAATTCTTGATGGATCTTTTACAGGTACCCATACATATTGATTTCTTTCTTTTTGTAAATTAAAAATATTAATATCTTGTTGGCTTACTGCTCTTGGTTCTACTGTTTCTAATGTTTCTTCGTTTGTAACATTTGTGTTTTTTGTAGTAGTTGTTTCATTTGTTACTGCTTGTGTATTCGTTTCTGATTGCTGATTTTGATTGTTGCTTTCTTGATTATTACTTGTTTCTTGGTTGTCCTTTATTTCTTGTTCTGTGCTGTTTTCTTCATTATTAGAGTCTTCTACTGTGTTTTTATTTTCTTCTATAGTTTGTTCTGTATCTGTGAGAGTTGTTTCTTGTGAATTTGCCTCTTCTTTATCATTTTCGTCTTTAACGATTTCTGTTTTCGTTGTTTTTTCGTTTTCTGTGCTTACTTGTGGTGCTTCTATATTTTCTTTAAATTGATTTTCATTTTCTGTTGTGTTTGTTTGAGAAATTGTATCCTCTATTAATATTTCTTGATTTTCATCTGATTTCATTGTATTGTTTGTATTCGTATTCTCTGTACTATCATTTGAGGTAATCATATTGGTAGTATTTTCTTTGTCTTGTGTTGTAGTTTCTAAATTTGATGGTTCATTCTCTACATTTGATTCTTCCTCTTCAGTAGATTGTGTACTCATACTATTTTGACTTGCTGTATCTACTAATATAGCATCCCAATCCACTTCTCCTTCATAAATAACAAATCCATTGTTTGCTGATGTCTCTCCTGGTATTTTTGATGCACTATATCCTTTTGGTACTGGCACTTTTATGGGATTTCCTTCTTCATCTAAATCTGAACTTTCTACCCATACTACATGCTCATTTGTTTCTTCTCCTGCTAATACTTTATTTTCTTGTGCCCTCATAATACTTGTTATCACTTTTACAGTTGTTATTGTTGCTATAATAACACCAATAACTATCAATATAATTACTGCTTTACTTAAATTAAATTCTATTACTGTTGGCTCATTTCCATAGCCTTTTTGAATAAATTTATGTTTCTGATTTTTTTTCTTTTTTTCTTTCACAATTTTTCACCCTTTCTTATTAAAATTTATGTTAGCGTATGTATATGTTGTGCTTTTAGCATATATTTTTAGGTTTAAAAATGCTATTTAACAATATATTACTTTAGCGCATGTTGAAATACACAAAAATAACACATTGCTAAATAGCATATGCTTGTCTTTTGTGTTCGTTTATTTAATTTTGGTAAAGAATACCTGTGTGTGTGTGTGTGTGTGTGTGTGTGTGTGTGTGTGTGTGTACAGCCTCAAGGGTTTTCGCTGTTTGCATATTTTTTATTCACTCCTTTGTATTTTTCACTTTTTGCTTATGTCTCTTTTTATATTTTACTGTAATTTATTATATCATAATGGTAACTGGTGTCAATAGAATAATTTTACATTTTTCGAGCTTTTTTGAAAAAATTTTTTAAAAAATTAAGATAGATATTTTTAAAAATTTTCTACCTTAATTTTTGTAATTTCCTTTATATTTCAAACTTATT
This sequence comes from uncultured Clostridia bacterium, assembly GCA_944391755.1. Lineage (GTDB taxonomy): Bacteria > Bacillota > Clostridia > TANB77 > CAG-508 > CAG-269. The sequence continues at coordinate 91,313 of CALXUT010000036.1, read as the reverse complement.
GATTTCAATTATTTTAACTTTTTTATTTCTTCTTTTGTTAATCCTGTAACTTCTTCTATTTGCTCTATTGATATGTTTAGTTTTAGGAGATTTTTTGCAATTTTCTTTTTTTCTTCTAGTCTACCCTGTGCTAATCCATGACTTATGCCTTGAGTCATTCCATCTTTTAATCCCATATCATATCCAGCATCTTCTATTGCTTTTTGATCTAATATGTATTTTTCTCTTAATTCTGCTAAATATATTTCTCTTTTATCTTTACTAATTTCTTCTAGCACTTCTTTCGCTTTTTTTATTTCTTTATTATCTCCCATTTCTACCACCTCTGGTTCTTTTATAAATTTTATCCATCTATTTAAGTCCTTATTTTTTGTTTTCTCCTTATATCTCTCATATTTTGGTAATTCAATTATATAAAATTCCATTACTTCTGTAAATATAACTTTTTGATATTCTTCTTCTCTTATGTTCCATTTTGTTTGATATTTCTCTATTTCTTTTAGACTATCTATTTCATAATCTGTTATTAATATTACAATTAATTTTTCCCTCTATTTTAGCTCTTATATCTAATATTCCTACTTTATCTTCTAACAAGTCCTTTTCTAGTATTGTACTATTATCTAGTTTTACATTACTTATTTCCTTTTGGATGATAGAACTTATTAGTCCTTTGGTTATTTCTTCGTTTCCTACATGTCCAAATATTCTCTTAAATACATAGTCTATTTTTGGGTCTAATAATTTTTCGATATGCTACACCACTTTTCTTTTTATATTTTTATTTCGTTTTAGAATGAAATCTTTAGGCCGAATTGCCTTGATTTTTGATTTAAAAATTGTTTGAAATATAAATCATTTCTATATTAACATAATTTTTTTATCTATTACAATAGTTTTTCTATTTTTTTATACAATTTCACTTTATTTTTTTGCTTCTTTGTAATAGAATATATTAAAATAAACTTTAATTAAAATTTATTTGTATATTAAATTTTAAGGAGATTAAAAAATTGCAACCTTTAAAATTAGCCATTATTGGCGCAACAGGCCTTGTTGGTATGGCCGTTATTAAAGTATTAGAAGAAAAAAAATTACCAATTGAAAAGTATTATCTTTTGGCCACAAAAAAATCTGCTGGAAAGACTGTTTCTATTCTTGGAAAAGATTATCTTGTAGAAGAATTAACTGAAAAATCATTTGATTCTGGCATAGATTATGCTATTTTTGCTGCAAGTGGAGAAATTTCACAAAAATATGCACCTATTGCTGTAAAAAAAGGATGTATTGTAATTGATAATAGCAGTTATTTTCGTATGAATCCTGATGTTCCATTAGTTGTTCCAGAAGTTAATTTTGCAGATGCTCTTTCTCACCATGGAATCATTGCCAATCCAAATTGTTCTACAATTCAAGCCATGTTACCTTTAAAAGCTTTAGATGATAAGTATACTATTAAAAGAATTGTTTATTCTACTTATCAAGCCGTATCTGGTGCTGGAAAAGAAGCTTTAGAAGATTTAAAAAATACAGATGGTCGTCAGCCTTTAAAAAAATTTCCACATCCTATTTATGACAATTGTTTACCACATATTGATGTTTTCTTAGAAAATGGATATTCTAAAGAAGAAATGAAAATGATAAATGAAACAAGAAAAATTTTACATAGACCAAATTTAAGAATTACAGCAACTACTGTTAGAGTTCCTGTTACAAATTCTCACTCTGAATCCATAAATGTTGAATTTGAAAACAATTTTGAATTAGAAGATTTAATATCGACTTTAAAGAATTTTCCAAATATTATTGTACAAGATGCCCCTGCTAACAATATTTATCCTATGCCAATCTATGCAACAGGACATGATGAAGTTTTTGTAGGAAGAATTCGTCGTGATGAAAGTGTGGAATCAGGTGTTAATCTTTGGGTTGTTGCTGATAATATTCGAAAAGGTGCTGCAAGCAATGCTGTACAAATACTTGAAAAATTAATTTATCATTCTAGTAACTAATTTGCATTTTTGACTGCAAGGAGAAACTCTCCAAGTTCCAACAATTATTGTATAAAAACAAAAATATCGATTAGGCTTTTCCAAATTTTTGTAACACTATTGTTATGCTATATTTGAAATTTGTCCTTAATCGATATTTATTTTTACTGCTAATTAATTTATTAACTCTCTATGTAGTTCTTCTAATATACGATTTTCTATATCTTTTTCTAATACTATTTCTATCTTTGATTGTGTTAAATTGATGTCTAATACTTCTATTTTATTTTGTTGTAAAATATGGATAACTTTATTTAATACCTTATTATCCTGTGTAATTGCATAGCCAACAATACTCAATTTTATCATTTCACTTTGTGTGACATCATACTCTGGATATTTAGTTTCTAATAATTCTAGCACTTTTTCACTTTCGGCTTTTGTAACTCTTAATTCTAAATTCATTTTTTCTTGCTCCGTATTATGAAAATATTCTGGTATGCTATTTTCATTTAATAGTTTTTGATAGATTTCGATTACTTTATCTGTTTTGTGGATATCTCCTACTATTTTGATTTTCACTAATTTATCATTTTTCACGATGCCTTTTACTTCGCTGTTTTCAATTTTTTTACAAATAATCGTTCCTCCATTATCAGAAAAAGTTGATTTTGCAACTATATTACAATTGAACTTATTTCCTATTTGTATACACCTATTATGTAACACTTTTGCTCCTGCATCAGCTATCTCTTGCATTTCATCAAAAGATATTTCGCTTAGTTTTTTTGCAACTTTTATCATATTCGGATCTGCTGAATAAATTCCATCTACATCTGAAAATATATAGCATTTGTCTGCATTAAGTGCTGCTTGAAGCGCTACTGCTGTAGTATCAGAACCGCCTCTACCTAATGTCGTAATTTCATTTTCCTCATTTATCCCTTGAAAACCTGCAACTACTACAATATTTCCTTTTTCTAACTCTTTAATAATTTTGTCTGGACAAATTTGTTCAATTTTAGCACTTTTATGTACATTGTTTGTATATATGCCTGCTTGCCATCCTGTTAATGATATTGTTTTATGTCCTTTTCGATTTAATAATATACTTAGCTTTGCTGCTGTTATCTGTTCGCCTGTGGATATTAACATATCCACTTCTCTTTCATTTGGGATTGCAGATAATTCTTGTGCTTCTTTTAATAGTTTGTCTGTTGTTTTTCCTTGTGCAGATACAACAACGACTATATTATCAAATTCCTCCTTTAGGCTAATAATTTTTTCTGCGACAATATTTAGCCTGATATTGTCTGCTACAGAGCTTCCTCCGAATTTAAGTATAACTGTGCTCATATGTCTTCACACCTTTAAATAATTGAAAAGCATTATCTAATTATAGATTATGCTTATATGTGTATACTATTATATTATAATTTCTTTAATTTGTTAACTATTTAAAAAAATTTTTATTTCATTCTTATCATATAAAAAGAACTAACTAATTTTATTGTTAGTTCTTTTTATATATATTTCCTTTTATTTTCCAAGTTTTTCTAATACAATTATAAACATTGCATGTGACCATCCTAATCCTATTACCCAATTTGGTTTTAATGTATTATTATCAATTTGTTCCCCTAATAAACTATGTTTACCAGCAGTTTTTAAGACAAAATCAAATGTTTCTTTGGCTTTTTTCTTTTCACCATTTTCTAAGTAATATAATGTCATCCATAAATTAGCAATTACCCAAGGTGCACCATTTCTATAATGATCATATTCAAATCTTTGATAACCACCTGTATAGGTTCTAAGTGTTAAATTAATATTATCAATTGTATTTAATACTTTCTTTTCCTTTGGTGAAAATAGATTAAATGGGACAATTGCACCTAATAAGCTTATATCTATTCTTTTATCATCTGTATTTCTGACATATGATTTTCTATTATCATCATATAAATTTTCTTCAATATATTTTTTAATTTCAATTTGTAATTTTGATAATTCATCTATATTTTTATGAATTTTTTCTTCTTTCAGCCTATTGTTCTCAAAATCAGATACATTTTTTCCTAAAACATTATATATTTTTATCATAGAGTCAAATGCAGCAAATATACTAGCTAGAGAATATAAATGCGTACCTTCATACATTTCCCATACATCATAACTTACATGATATATTCCTGTATTATTCAATAAGTCTTTCATGTATTTTTTCAAAAAGTCTACTGCTTTTTCACACATATGTAAATTAGATTTTAAAAACTCCTCATTTTTCGTATACTCATAATGTGTATATACGCCATATACAACACTTGCTGTTTCATCAATTTGATATCCCCAACATGGAGCTAATTTTCCATCTGTATAAAAGCGTTGTTCCCACATTCCATTTTTACTTTGCGTCATTTTACAAAAACTACTATAAAATTTCTCTGCTTCTTTGTTCATTTTTAATATATCCAATGCTCTTGTGATAAATACAGCATCTCTTGTCCAACAATATGCATACCTTCCACATTGTGTTAAATCTTCATCAACTTCTGGAGCCGCTATGATTCCACCTGTAGATTGATTTGTAAGTAGTGGAAATAATAAAATGCTTCTTCTATATATATCTTGTATTTTCTCTTCATAACTATTCGTTGGTTCTTTTAAATCCAATCCATTATGTTCTTTAACATATTTTCTCCAATAAGACTTAACATGTACATATTCTTTATCAAAATCTACTTTTTTTATTCTCTCTACTTCGTCTTCAACAGCTTGCATCGTTTTTTTGTTTTCATCTATTAATACACATATTTCAATTTCTGCTTTTTCTCCAGGATTTATTTTTCCAATATCATAACTTATACTAGAATCTTGTGACATTCCTATATAGTCCTTGCCACCTATTTGACCAGAATGTATTGTATTGTTACTTCCATTTATTTGATGACTTAATAATTTTTGTTTAGAAAATGTAGCTACGGAAAAATCATGTGCATACTGTATCATTCCTGTATCAATTCTCATAGCACTAACAAAATTGTTTTGATCAGATAATAATTCTGAATGTATTAAAAATTTAACATCTAATTCAATATTTCCATCGTTTATAAAAGTATATTTTTTAACTAATACATCTTCTTTTATTGCAGCAAAATCTGTTTGCAATATCTTTAGATTAAAATATGTATTTGTTATTTCTGTATTCAATATATTTGTATCTGTATCATAATATTGTAAATATGTATTATTGACATCATTATGTAAATATATTAAATCAGAATCATTTACTTTCACTCCTGCGTGAAAAAATTTTAAATATTGCCTATTATCTTTATTCGGATATGATAATCGTAACATCTCACCTTTCGCTGAAAATGTAACTAGCATATTTTTATTTCCTATTATTGCTTCATTTAGGTATTTTTCCATTTTAAATTCCTTTCCTCGAACTTTAGGGACGGTCCTTAGCTCGGACTTTAAGGACGGACCTTTTTGTCCGCGTTAAGGACCGTCCCCACTTTATCCCTCAATTATATTTAATATTTGTTTTTCTAAGTCTTTTATCTTTTCATTTATTCTAAACATATCTTCATCTCTTAGATGGATATCATCAACATCTTCTTTTACGAATGTTTGCATATCTTGCATTTCACTTTGTAATTTATCTAGTCTACTTAATATTTCTTGTCTAATTGTATTTGATTTCTTGGTTATTATTTTGTTTACAATTCTTAATTCTTCACTTAATTCATAAGTTTCTCCAAATTCTGGTATAGATACACCTATTCCTGTTTCTTCAAGTATTTTATTCCTTAATACTTCAGCAGATTCTTGTTCACCATGTACTAAAAAAATATGTTTTGGTTTTGATATAAATGAGTAAACAAAATTCATTAGCCATTCTTGGTCTGCATGACCAGAATATCCTTCTATATATTCTATTCTTGCATTTACAGCAAATTCTTCACCAAATATGGTTACTTTTTTTGCTCCATTTACAATAGAATATCCAAGTGTGCCTGGTGCTTGATATCCTACAAATAATATTGTACTCTTTGGATTCCAAATATTGTGCTTTAAATGATGTTTAATTCTTCCTACATCACACATACCACTTGCAGATATGATAATAGATGGCTCTTGGCTTTCGTTTAATGCTTTTGATTCATCAGCTGTTCGTGTAAATTTCAAACCTTTAAATTCCAATGGATTATCTCCGTTTTCAATTTCTTCTTGTATTTCATCTTCAAATAAATCCATGTTTTGTTTGAAAATTTCTGTTGCAGATATTGCTAATGGACTGTCAACATATACCGGTACTTTCATTAAAGTTTTGTATTTTCTTTTAAATTCCTCATCATCTGTATTTTGTTTTATTTTATTTAGTTCATATAGAATTTCTTGTGTTCTTCCAACAGCAAATGATGGTATTACAACCGTTCCTCCATTATCTATTGTTTCTGATACGATATTTAAGAACATCTGTGCCTTTTCATCATTTCTCATATGAAGTCTACTTCCATAGGTAGATTCCATTACTAAATAATCACAACTTTCTATCATTGTTGGAGAATCTAATAATGGTATATCATTATTTCCTATGTCTCCTGAAAATACTGCTTTTGTTTCTTTTCCATCTTCTGTTGCCCAAACTTCTATGATACTAGAACCTAGCATATGTCCTGCATCATTAAATCTGACATAAATATTTTCATCTACTTGTATAATTTCATCATATTTTACAGGTATGAATAGTTCAAGACAATTGATAGCATCTTCTGCTGTGTATAATGGTGGATATGTTTGCTCTCCTTTTCTTTCTCTTTTTTTATTTTTCCATTCTGCTTCCATTTCTTGAATATGTCCACTATCTGGTAACATGATTCCACATAAATCACAGGTTGCTTTATGCGCATATACTGGATTTTTAAAACCTTCATTGTATAATTTTGGTATTCTTCCAGAGTGGTCTATATGAGCATGTGTTAAGAGCATAAAATCTATATCTGCTGGATTAAATTCAAATGGTCTATAATTTTCCATTTCTAAATCCGCTTTACCTTGAAACATTCCACAGTCCACTAAAAACTTTTTTCCTGCTGCTTCTACTAAGAAGTTTGAGCCTGTTACAATTTTTGTAGCTCCTAAAAAAGTTATTCTCATAAGTATCTCCTTTAAATAAATATTTTTATTTTTTTATTTATCTTTGTCTTTTCTTTTGGTTGTATTTCAAATTTTTCCTCTGAAATATTTTCATCAAAAATTTGTACATAATATTTTTCAAATTCTGTAGTAATTTTATAATACAACTCTTCTAATATGATGATTCTTGTTTTAAAAACATGTTCCATTATTTCAAATGGTACATTTACTATTACTTTTTTCTCTATAGCTATATTAATTAATTTTTTCTCTACCTTTTTAACAAATTCATCTAATTCTATAACATCTTTAATATTTTTTTGTGAATTAAATGGTAAACACATAAAATATCTAAATTTATATATATTTTTTGAAATATCATCTATTTCTGTTTCTTTATCTATTTGTATATGAAAACATTCTAAAAATAAATTTTCGAATTCTATTAAAACTTTTTCTTTTTGCTCTTCATCATAATTTATGACATTTAAATTTTCTTTCTGCTTTATTAACTTATTTTTTTCGTTTAAATAGTTTGAAGGATTTAAAAGATAATTACTTTCTTCAATTTCATTTAATAATTGTTGCTTTCTATCACTTAGTTTTTGTTTTAAAACTTTTATACTGAATATTTTATGCTTCAAATCTGCTTTTGAGTTTATTCTTTCATATTCTTGTTTTATTCTTGATTCCTGACTCAAAATTTTTTCTATATTCTTTATCTCTTTGCTTGCTTGTTTTTTGTTTTCAGTTATATTTTGTATATTTTCTTTCGTATTCATAAATAGTTCAATTTTTTTATCTATATTATTTAGTAATGTAATAATTTCATTTTTAAAATTTGGATTTTCTTCACTTTCATTGATAATTGCAATTTGTTCAAGTTTTTCAAAAAACTGATTAGAAAGATCTTCTCCATATTTTTTACTTAATTCTTCTTTTAAGACTTGTACGTAATCAATAATACCGTCAGTATCTTGGCACCAGCTATCCAAAAAGTCCTCTCCTAATAATATTCTTATTGTTTGATATACTAAATTAGCCCTTATATTTTCAATTTCGTTTTTTAAAGTAGTCCATGACCAGCCATTAAAATCTCTTAAAGGCTCAATTCTATCAATATTTTTTCCTGTATTTATTAGGTTTGATAATGCATTCGTTAGTGTTCCATATTTACTATTTACAATTTTTTTATTGTTTGAAACTTTTTCTATCGCATATAATAGTTTTTTTTCCATAGGATAACTCATTATATTACCATCTTGTATATAAAACTTATTTTTTTCTAATGCTTCTTGTATCTCTTCACTTTCTATTTTTTGTGTAGGTTTCACTATTTTTATTTGATTACATTTTCTGTGTATGTCTCTTAAGATTTCTTCTATATATTGATCTTTGGTAATTTTGGTTATTTTTGTTTTTTTATAATCTTTATAAGATACCTCCACTTTATATAAAATACCCTGGAGAAGATTTTTTGCTTGTTCTTCTATGTTTTTCTCATCAAGAATTTGTTCTAATTCTTCGTTTCTATCTTTTTTTATGAATTTTTCTAACATATCTCCTCCTTCGCGAACTTTTAGGACGGTCCTTATCGCGAACAAAAAGGTCCGTCCCCAAAGTTCGCGATAAAAAAATTTATTCTTCTGTTCCTTCTCCTGGGCTTGTTCCCATCTTTAGTTCTGCCCATCTTTCTTTTGACATCAGTACTTGTCTTGGTTTACTTCCTTGATAGCCTGAGATGATACCTCTTTCTTCCATCTGGTCTATAATTCTTCCAGCTCTTGCATATCCTACATTAAACCTTCTTTGTATAAATGATGTTGATGCTTGTCCAGTTTCAATAACTAATTCTATCGCATCCATTAAGTGTTCGTCTGTGTTGTCATCATTGTCTTTTCCACCTTTTTCACTTGGTTCTTTTTCTGGCTTATTGCTATTTTCTATACTTTCTAAAATATCTTCACTGTATTTTGCTTCTCCATTTGTTTTAACAAATGATACGATTTTTTCTACTTCTTCATCAGATACAAATGCGCCTTGAATTCTAGTTGGTTTTGGTGCTCCTGATGGATAGAAAAGCATATCTCCTTTTCCTAGTAATTTTTCTGCACCAACTTGGTCTAATATTGTTCTTGAGTCTACTTGTGAAGATACTGCAAATGCTATTCTTGATGGAATATTTGCTTTTATGATTCCTGTGATAACATCTACAGATGGTCTTTGTGTTGCGATAATCAAGTGCATTCCTGCTGCTCTAGCTTTTTGTGCTAATCTACAGATGGAATCTTCTACTTCTTTTGCTGCGACCATCATTAAGTCTGCTAACTCATCAATAATAATGACGATTTGTGGTAATTTCCCTGTTTGTTCCTTTTCAGCTAATGCATTATATCCTTTTAAATCTCTAACTCCTTTTTGTGCAAATAAATTATATCGATTATCCATTTCTTGTACTGCCCATGCTAATGCTCCTGCAGCTTTTTTTGGATCTGTTACTACTGGTATTAACAAATGTGGTATTCCATTATATACAGATAGTTCTACAACTTTAGGATCTACCATTACAAATTTTACTTCACTTGGTTTTGCTTTATATATAATACTTGCTATGATGGTATTGATACATACACTCTTTCCTGAACCTGTTGCTCCAGCAATTAATGCATGTGGCATTTTCGCTATATCTGCAATTGCCATACTTCCTGCAACATCTTTTCCTAGTGCTACACTTAATTTTGATTTACTATTTTGAAATTCGTCACTTTCTACTACATCTCTAAAATGTACAGTTTCTTTTTCTGTATTAGGTACCTCTATTCCAACTGCTTGTTTTCCAGGTATTGGAGCTTCAATTCTTATCGTTTCTGCTGCTAAGTTTAATGCAATGTCATCCGCTAAATTTGCAATTTTGCTTACTCGAACTCCTTCTGCTGGTTTTAATTCATATCTTGTTATGGCAGGTCCAACTGATACATTTTCTACTTTTGCTTGTACCCCAAAACTATATAATGTTTTTTGAAGTTTTGTTGCAATATCTGTTAATGCTTTTGCTCCACCTTTTATTGTTTTTTTCGTACCTTTACTTAATAATTCTACTGGTGGATATTCATAGTGTTCATCTTCCACAGAAACAGCATGTTCTAATTGTAATACCTCTTTGACTTTTTCTTCTTTCTTTTCCTCTTCTTGTTTGAATAAATTCTTTTCTATAAAATCTGGCTCTGATTTTGGATTTTCTAATCCTAGAGGTACTAAATCATCTTTTCCATGTTTAAATTTCTTCTTTCCTTTTGTTTCTTCTTCAATTGCTCTTCCATTTAAATTGATTTTTATTTGCTCAACTTCTGGTGCTTTTTCTTCTTGTTCATCAATTTCTAAATAAGCTTTTCTATTTTCTTTAATATTTTTCGCTCTTTTTTCTTCTTTTTGTTTTTCAGCCTCTTCTTTTGCTAACATTTTTGCTTCATATTTTTCTTTTCTTTTATCTACTCCAGATTGAATCCAATTGCTTATGATTCCAGATATGTCAATTCCAAATGTTACAGCAAATAATATTAAGGATACGCCTATACTTAATATGATTGTTCCTATTTTCCCAAATAATTTAAATAATGGTACTGCCGCAATTGTTCCTAATGCTCCTCCTCCTATATTGTTTTCACCTAGTTGATATGCTGTTTTTACAATATCAGAAATATTTTCATCTATATCTATACTTCCTTCATATATTTGATATACACTAAGTATAACTGCTATAAAAATCAATAATAATGTATATTGAAAAATTCTTGAAGAAATGTAATCATCATCATCTTTACATGCCATTTTTATGGCAACAGCAAAAGAACCTATTGGTAAAATGTATTTTATCATTCCAAACATTCCACCAAAAAAGTCACTTAGTACAACTCCAATATACCCTGATTCTGTATATATTAAAACTGTTAATAAAATACTAGATATAATTGTAATAATTACTCCTAAATCTGGTGAGTTTTTTTTTGCTCTCTTTCCTTTACTTCTTTTTTTTGCCATTTTCTACTTCCTTTCATTTTCTTAAAAAAAGAGGTAATTTTTGCTATACCTCTTTTTTATTTCTATTGAAGTTCTTTTTTACTGTTTTGAATTGTTTTTATTGTATCTTCTAATGACATCTCCATTAGGCTAATAGCTTCTCCAATATTCTTTTCTAATTTTGCTAGTGTATCCGTTAAAACTGTTTCTGTAGAGTCTAATAGATTATTCGCATATTCTTTTGTTCCTTGAGATATTTCTCTTGACATTTCATTAGCTGTTTCTATAATTTCAGCCTTTTGTTCATATGCTTTTCTCGTGATTTCATGTTCATCTATCATAGCAATAATTCTATTTTCAGCTTCCTTAACGATTCCATCAGCTTCTTTTTGAGCTTCAACTAATATTCTTTGTCTTTCTTCTTTTACCCATTTTGCTTGTTTTAACTCATCTGGTAGCTTTATTCTTATTTCTTTTATAATTTCTAATAATTCTTCTTTATCTACCATTCCTTTATTCGTAAATGGTAAGTTTTTACTATTTTCTAATATATCTTCTAAAGTTTCTAATAGTGTAAAAATTTCCATAGTTTACCCCTTTCCAGATTAGGCATCGTTCTTTAAAAATATGATTGTTGCTCTTCCATATTTTCTTTTATCAACAATTTTAACTTTTATATTTTTTATATCTTCTAATATTCTTTTTTCATCATCTGTTTCTAATATAATTAACCCATTTGAATTCATCAATTCTAAATCAAGAATTTTATTCAATGATTTCATTATATAATCTGTGTTATATGGTGGATCTAAATAAATGATATCAAATTTATCATTTTTTACTTTTTCAATGCATTTTTCAAAGTCTAAATTATATAATTTAACTTTTTCGGCCATATGCGTTTTTTCTATATTTTTCTTTATGATTTCCATTGCAGATTTAGACTTGTCACAAAGAATCGCTTTTTTTGCACCTCTGCTTAACATTTCTAAGCCTATCGCTCCACTACCTGCAAATAAGTCTAATACAACTGCATCTCTTATTTGACTTTGTATGATATTAAATATTGCTTCTTTTACTCTATCTAAGGTAGGTCTAGTTTCTAACCCCTCTAATGTAAAAAGTTTTGTTCCTCTTGCTGTTCCACTTATTATCCTCATTTTTCCATTTTTAGCCTTTCTTTCCTATACTAATATTTTAACCTTTTTTTATTTATTGTCAATAGTATTAACCAAATTGTAATATAGATTTAATACTATTGTAATATTTGTAATATTCTAATATAGCTAATTGCATGCGCTAAAAAAATAAATATTACTATTGAATAAGTCGACCTTAGATTGTTACGCCCTAGCTATGTTTCGACTATGAAATAGTAATATTTATTTTTTAATACTCATCATTTTTATTAACTTCTTTTAATAACTCTGCCTGTGACATTAATAATGATTCCATTTTTGCTTTATATATGTCAAATTGTTTTTTCAAATCATCAAACGCTTTTTCTTTTGCACTTATCTGCATATCTAAATCGTCTAGTGCTTTGCGAGCGCTAGTTTTTGAATTTTTAACAATCTCATCTGCTTGTTTTTTTGCTTCTTCGATGATTTGATCAGCTTGTTGTTTGGCAACGTTTTTCACTTCTTCTGCTGTCGTTTGTGCCATTACTAATGTATTTTGTAAAGTAGTTTCAATGTTTTTATAATGATTTAAATTATTATTAAGCTCATCAACTTTTGAAGTCATTGCTGCTACTTCTTTATAATTTTTTTCATAATCTTCCAAAACCTCGTCTAGAAAAGCATCAACTTCTTCAACATTGTATCCATTCATCATTTGTTTATTAAATTTTTTATTTTCTATATCTAATGGTGTAATCATATTGGGTTGCCTCCGATCTTTTGAAAGCTAGTTTATGTTATTATTTTTTAACCATGAAACAGAAAGTTTACTTTTAATTTCCTCTCTTGCCATCTCGTTTGTTATCTCATAATTTGTTGGTGCAATTAAAAATATGGAATTAGATATTTTTTGAATATGTCCATCTAGAGCATATACACCACCACTAATAAAGTCAACTATTCTTCTAGCGACATCTTTATTAACATATTCTAAGTTAACAATTACAGATTTTTTCTCTTTTAATAAGCTACAAATTTCCTCTGATTGTTCAAAGGTTGTAGGTTGAGATATTACCATTTTTACTGATTGACTATTTTGAGTAATTGGAACAACTTTTCCTTTTCTTCCATTACCAAAAAATCTTCTTTCATCATCTTCATTTGTTTCCACTTCTGGTGCAGTATTATCTTCATAACTATAGTAATCTGTCTCCTCTGGTTCTTCACTTTCTGCTTGGTCCATTCCAAATAGACCCCATACCTTGTCCATTATAGCTCCTGCCATTTCTTTACCCTCCTAATATTTTACACTTTTGTATTCTTATTTCTCATATAGTATCTAACTTTTTTGAATTTTTGTCAATAGCTTTTTGTGTTGTAATAAAAACTTAATATTTTTGTAATATTTTTGTAATATTTTTGTAATATTTGTTTCTTTATGGATTTAATAGTATTTCATCATAATTACTTATTTTTTTATAATTTCTAATATCCTCTTCATCATATCCTATTTCCTGTAATTCACTTGCAGAATAGGAAGATATAATTGAAAATTTATCTGTTTGCACATCTAATTTTACTAATATTTTACTTTGTACTCCTGCTTTATTTCTAACAACATAATATAGTCCATTTTCTTCAATTAAAGCTTGATTAGGTATTCTTAAACCTGATTCACTCCACCATATTACATCTATAGCAATTTTTCTATGATTTATCAATTCATCAACTAATTTATTAACCTGAAAAATGATTACTCTTTTTCCGCTTCCTTCATTTATTTGTACAATTTTTGCATCTAATTCTTCTTTATTGGATATTCTAATCTGAACTTTATCTCCTACTTTCGCTTCCATAGCTTTAACAGAATCCATTGGTACTGCAATATAACACTTAAAATTATCAATAACTTTTCCACAATCATTACTTGTTGCCACAATTTGACCTGTTTTTAAATCTAAACTTTCTAAATATTCTTCTGTAAAATCATTAAAATTGTCTTCTGTAAGTTTCTCTTCTAATCCGTCTACTCTATAAGATACTACTCCACTCATTTCTGCCTTTTTATATTCTGATCCATTTTTTAATTGGTCTTCATATGTTTTTCTTTCTGCAACAAGTTGCTTTATTTCGTTATTTTCTGTAGCATCTCCTATAAAATTTATTTTTTTGCTGATTAGTGTATCAATACTATTTTTATATTCTTCGATTTCTTGTGTATTATTTAATTTACTGATTCCTTTAATTTGCTCATCTATTTGATTTTCTATAGATTTTATATCTGCTGATGGTATACTATTTTCTTTATCTAACAATCCTTGTATTTGATGATCTAATTCATCAATTTTTGTGTATATTTCTTTTTCATTATCTGTGTAATATCTAAATATAGAATCAGATTTTGCTACTTTTTCGCCTTCTGCTACTATTGCATAAATTCCATTTTTATTTTCTTCTTTTATGACACTTTCATTTCTTATAACATAACCTGCTGTTGTATCTTCTTCTGATAAAATTTCTTCTTTAATAATATATGTATCTGTAGGATCTACAATTAATAAATAAACCGCATATGCTACATATGAAACTATTAATAACAATAATATAATTGCTATTATCTTTTTCTTTTTATTCAAATTTCAATCACTTCCATCTTTTGAATGTTTTAAATATGGCTTACTATAAATTGCACATTACTTTCTTTACTATTTAAACCATTTATCCATATTGTTTGCTTATTTTTTCTAAACCATGTCAATTGCCTTTTGGCATATCTCCTTGTTTCCATCTTGATTTTTTCTATCATTTCTTCTTTAGAACATTTTCCATTTAAATATTCTACAACTTCTTTATAGCCTAATCCTTGCATTGCTGTTGGAAATTCACTATATTTTTGTATGATATTTTTTACCTCTTCTATAAGTCCTTGTTCTATCATAATATCCACTCTTTTATTTATTCTATCATACAATACTTCTCTATCCATATTGATTGCAAATACTTTAAAGTCATATTTTACTTCATTTTTTCTAGATTCCATTTCTTGTTCTGTCTTATTTTTTCCTGTTGTTTTATAAATTTCTAAAACTCTCATAATTCTTTTTTTGTCATTTGGACTTATTTTTTTCATGGCTTGTTCATCTATTTGTTTTGCTTTTTCATATAATACTTCTAACCCTTTTTCATTTGCTATTTGTTCCAATTTATTTCTGTATTCTTCGTCTAATGGAATATCTTGATATTCGATTCCATATATTAAACTATCAACATACAATCCTGTTCCACCAACAACTATAGGTATTTTTCCTTTTGCTAATATTTGCTCTATTGCTTTTTCTGCATCTTTTTTAAATTCTGCCACGCTATACCTTTTATCAGGTTCTATAAAATCTAATAAATAGTGCTTTATTCCTTGCATTTCTTCAGCCGTTGGTTTAGCAGTACCAATATCCATATCTTTATAAATCTGCATGGAATCACAAGATACAATTTCTCCGTTTATTGTTTTTGCTAATTCAATTGATAACGCTGTTTTTCCTGATGCTGTTGGTCCACAAATTATGATTACTTTTGGTTTGTTCATATAATTCCTTTCTGTTTTACATACCATTTGCTACGTTTAAGATTCCTAATTGTATATTTTCTAAATATTTTACTTCTACAAAAAATATCGCTAATAATATTACACATAAAATTAAAATCTTTTTTACTGCTTCTTGTTTATTTATTTCGTCAAATCTGACTTTGCTCATTAGTTTAGCCACATATGGCATAAATGCGATACCATTTATTGGTGTAAATACTAAAACCAATATTTTACTAATTTCTCTTTCAACTTCCTCATTGATATAATCCATTCCATTTGAAGAAAGTGAAAATAATATTGCAGTAATTCCCCAACACAATAATATTCCTACTACACAAATGATTATTTTTTCCATTCCTTCATATGCTTCTAATCTATACCAAGTAAACCCTAATAACACCATAAATAGAGCTATTACAATTATTATCATAAAGGCTGTCATTATTTTTCTACCTACTTTCTTGCAAATTTTCTTTCTATATCATATTTTGACATTTTAATTGCAGTTGGTCTTCCATGCGGACATGTAAATGGATTTGGCAATGATAATAACTTGTCCATTAAACTATCTACTTCTTCTTTCGTTAAAGCCATATTTGCTTTAACTGCTGCTTTACATGCTATTGTAGATAAAAACTTTTCTTCTACTTCTTGTTTTGCTGTTCTCGAAACTGAATTTATTTCATCTAATGTTTCTAAAAACATTTCCTTCGTTTCTAAGTCTAAACACATTTCTGGCACACCTGTTAATTTAATGGTATTTTCTCCAAATTCTTCTACCATGAAACCTGCTTTTCTGAACATTTGCATATTATCTTTTGCGATTTCCATTTCTTTGTGTGTTAATGTTATGATATCTGGTAATAACATTAATTGTGAGTCTTTGTTTTCATCGTTATAATAATTTTGTCTTACTTTTTCATATAATATTCTTTCATGTGCTGCATGTTGGTCTATTATATACATTTCATTTTCTATTTCAATGATGATATACGTTTTAAATACAATTCCTATAAACTTATAAACTGGCTTTTTATATTCTTCCATATTATCAAATACGGACATATTTCCTAATGTCGCTATATCATCTGCATTTGCATTACTTGATGCTTCTTCTTTTTTCTCTTCTTTTACAGGTCTTGTTCCAAAAAGTTTTAAATACATTTCTTCAAATTCTTTTGTATATCCTGTATCTGTTTTTTCTTGTTGTTTCACTTCTACTTTCTGTGTTTGTTCTATATTAGAAGCAATATTTGTATTTGTTTCTTCTTTTTGTTCCTCTGCTTCTCTTTCTTTTCTCATTTCTTTTATTGCATATGGAACTGCATCTTCTTCTGCCACTATTTCTTCTTTCTTGTGAGTTTCTTCGACATAACTTACTTCGATTGGTTCTGTAGTTGAAGTTTGCACATTATTTACTTCTTTACGTTCCGCATCTGTAAATTCTGCATCTTTTACTTCTTCTGATTTTACTTCTATTGGCTGAACAATTTCTTCTTTCGGTTCTTCTACAATTGTATTTATATTCAAATTTGAACTCATATTTTTATTCGTATCTGTTTGAATATTCATATCGGTTTGACTATTAGCATTTGTTTGAAAGTTTAGTAAATTTTCTTTATGTTCTTTTTCTATTTTTTCTCTTAATTCTGGTGATTCTTGAATTAGTTTTTCTTTAATTTCTTGTAATTTTCTTAGAACTTCTTGGCTTTTTTCTATTTCCGGAATTTTCACTCCTCCATTTGTTTCTGGTATCTTTAGTCCTGAATCTATTGTTACATTTGTTTCGTTTTTTGGTTGTTCTATTTTATCTAAATTTGTATTTGCAATTTCATTTGGAGTTGATGGCATTTCTCTATGTAAATGTGGTATTCCATTTAATTGTCTTGCTTTATATATTTGTTCAACAATTGTTTCTGTACTATTACTATTTTTTACCCTATTTCCAAATAATCCACTTTCTGACCTTTTTTCACTTGTCGTATGATTTGTATCTGCTACTAATTCTGATTTTAATAATGCATCTTTAATTGCATGATATACTGCTTTAAATACGACATTTTCTTCTTCAAATCTTACTTCTAATTTTGCTGGATGAACATTGACATCTACTTTACTTGGATTCATATCTATATTTAATACTAAAAAGCTAAATTTTCCTACTGGAATCATTCCTTTATAGGCTCTTTCTGCTGCAGATGATAAAAATTTATCTTTTATATATCTTTTGTTTACAAAAAACATTTGATATGCTCTATTGGAACGAGCAATTTCTGGTTTTCCTATAACTCCATAGATATGCATATCTTCATATGTATAGTCTGTTTCTATGATTCCACCTGCTACATCTTTCCCATATATGCTGTAAATTACTGTTTTTAAATCTCCATTCCCATTGGTTTGAATAATAGTTTTTCCTGTATTGATTAGTTTTATAGATATTTCTGGATGTACTAATGCAATTCTTGTAATCACATCTTCTATATACCCTGATTCTGTATAGTCTTTTTTTAAGAATTTATATCTTACTGGTGTATTATAAAATAAATTGGTTACCGTTATAGAAGTTCCAACAGGTGATCCTGCTTCCGTTTTTTCTAATACTTTTCCACCTTCTACAACTACTTTATATCCATTTTCTTGATTTGCTGTTTTTGAAACCATCTCTACTTTTGCAATTGCTGCAATACTTGCTAATGCCTCTCCTCTGAATCCCATAGATGTGACTGTATTTAAATCATCTGCACTTCTTATTTTACTAGTTGCATGTCTTTCAAATGCCATTTCCATATCATCTTCTGGTATTCCTTTTCCATTATCTGTTACCTTAATATAAGATATTCCACCATTTTTTATTTCTACAGATATATTGGTTGCTCCTGCATCTATAGAGTTTTCTACCATTTCTTTTATGACAGATGCTGGTCTTTCAATTACTTCTCCAGCAGCAATTTTGTTTATTGTTAAATCATCTAATAAAACTATGTTTCCCATTTACATCCTCCATTGTTTATCTTATCTTTTTTCTTAAGCTTTTTATACTCTTGTATTTTATCATTTATACTTTTTATTATCAAGTATTTTTTAGAAAAGTTTATTTTTATGATAAAGAAAAACACATAAATCCAATTTTTAGATTGAATTTATGTGTTTTCTATGCAGTTTAATCTTTCAATTCTTTGAGTTCTAACACGAATTCCAAGACACTGTTTTTTCTTAGTGTTATACTTGTAATTTTCAGAAAATTTACAGGTACCCCAAATTTTTTAAAGGTTCTATCTTCTTGTACTTTTCGCAATACCATCTCACAAATTTGTTTCTTATGTTTTTGAATATAAGTTCGCCTATCCTCCTCCCAATCTGTAACAATGTTTACATCTACAACAATGTAATCAAATGTATTTGTTTTGGGATTCTCCGGTACTCGTTCAAATACAGGTTTTTCAATTTTGGTGACAAATCGATCAATTCCAGTAGGTTTCGGCCTTTCTTCATATTCTACTGTTTCGAGAATTTGTTTAAATTTCTCTATTGTGTCTCCTTCCTTCAAGGAACAAATTGCCTTTATTAGTAAGCTACCATTCTCATAGTCAAAATTCTCCATAACTATTACGATTGCATCTAATCGTCTTTTTCCATTTTTGTCAATAACCCACGAGTTTTTTAGGCTCTCTACACTTTGTGCTGAAGTACTTCTGTAAATCCCCTCTTTATCAAAATAGTAAGCTTTTCCTTTTTTTACCCGAAGAATTACATCTGTTAAATCTTTCAAAATCCTATACTGCATATTCATCCTCCTAAAATTATTTTGGAAGTTTTAAACTATTACGATTTTTATCGTTTTATATAACTATTATATCATATTTTTATGTTAATCACAAATTTAGTTTTTTTCTGTAACAGATTTTTTTAATTACCATATTATATATTATCAAAAGAAAATCCTAAAGATTCTTCTTTAGTTAAAATTTGAATTTTGAAAGGGGGGTTTTATATGCCAGAAAATAGAGGATGTGGATGTGGTTTCGGTTTCGGTGATGACTGCTGCTGGATAATCATTCTTATACTTTTAATTTGCTGCTGTTGCGGTGGTAACAGAGGAGGATGTTGCTAGTCCTTTAGACATATGAGAAGACCCCCTTTAGGGAGTCTTCTTTTTATTCGTAATAATCACATTCAAATAGTAATTGACAAATCATATTCATTTTTATTTTATCTACTAGTCTTTCAAGTTCTATTTTTCCTTCTTTTTGATATTCTTCAATAGGATCATGTCTACCATATACCCTTAGTTCCATATTTTCTTTCAGCTCTTCCATTATCTCTAAGTGATCACTCCAATTGTTATCTATGATTTTAAGGAATTTTCTTTTTTCTTTTTTAGAAAATTCATCTTGTCCTATCTCTATTCTTTTATGATTATATCTTTCTAATATCTTGTCTTTTACTGTTTGAATATTTTCTTCACTTATAACAATTTTTTCATTTTTTCCTATTTCTTTTACGAATGCTTTTGCTTTTTCTGTAGTATCTTTAATGATTTTGTCGCAAAAGTAAGATACAAATTTTTCAATAATTTTTTCTGTATCATTATATAATATCGCTTTTCTATCCGCATAAATGATATCTCTATGTTTGTTTAGAACTTCATCATATTGTACAAGCCTTTTTCTGATAGTGTAATTTCTATTTTCAGCTCTTTTTTGTGCTTTTCTGATTTCTTCTTTATTTTTCTTATGTGCATAAATTTTCATTAATTCATCTTCATAGCTTAAATAGAATACACTTTCTCCTACTTCTCCTTGCCTTCCACTTCTTCCTCTTAATTGTTCATCTATTCTTTTGGACTCATGTTTTTCGGTTCCGATTACTTTTAATCCTCCTGCTTCAATCACTTGTTTTCTTTCTTTTGTATTTTCTGTTGTCCCTCCCAATAATATATTGGTTCCTCTTCCTGCCATATTTGTTGCAATGGTCACTTTATAAGGCATTCCAGCTTTTTCTACAATTTGTGCTTCTAATTCATGATTTTTTGCATTTAATACTTGATGTTCTATATTTTCTTTTTTTAGTTTTTCACTTAGTATTTCAGACTTTTCTATTGATGTTGTCCCTATTAATACTGGTTGTCCTTTTTTCTTACTAATCTTTATTTCTTCTATCACCGCATTGTATTTTTCCTCTTCTGTTAAAAATACTTTATCTTTTCTATCGACTCTTTGACTTTTTTTATTTGTAGGAATTTGTACTACATCAATTTTGTATATTTCATTAAATTCTTTTTCTGATGATTTTGCTGTCCCTGTCATTCCAGACATTTTTTTATACATTTTAAAATAGTTTTGTGTTGTTATACTTGCAACTAATTGTGAACTTTCTTCTATTGTTAAATGCTCTTTTGCTTCTATCGCTTCATGCAATCCTCTTGTATATTTTTTTCCATACATAATTCTTCCTGTAAACTTGTCTATTAACTGTATTTTGTCATCTTGCACAATATAATCTACATCTTTTTTTAATATGACATTTGCTCTTAATGCTTGTCGTATTTCATTTATGATATTGGCATTTTTACTGTCATAAAAGTTTTCTATTTTGTATTCTTCTTCTGCTTTTTTGATTCCTTTTTGGGTTAATTCGACAGTTTTATATGTTTCATCTTCTACATAATCATATTTTTCAATTTCTTCTAATTGTCTTCTATTTTTTGGTTCTTCTTTTAGTATGGTTATTCCTTTTAATCTTCTTACAAAACTATTGGCTTTTACATACGGATATGGATCTGTTTTTAAATTTTTCTTTGATATTATCATTGGTGTTTGCGCTTCATCTAATAGGATACTATCTGCTTCGTCTATAATGACATAGTTTAGTCCTCTTTGAACGACATCATCTGAATTATAAGCAATATTATCTCTTAGATAATCAAATCCAAATTCTGTATTTGAACCATATGTTACATCTTTTTGATAGGCTTGTTTTCTTTCTCTTGTATTCATATTTTGATGTATAAATCCCACAGAGATTCCTAAAAATTCTAATATTTTCCCAACTTCATTAAAATCTCTTTTAGATAGATATTCATTTGTTGTAATAACATGGACTCCTTTACCTTCTAACGCATTTAAATAAGCAGGTAAACCCTGTATAAGGGTTTTTCCTTCACCTGCTTTTATTTCTGCAATTCTTCCTTGGTTTAATATATATCCTCCCATAAGTTGTACATCATAAAGTCTTTTGCCTGTTATTCTTCTTGTAGCCTCTCTTACAACTGCAAAGGCTTCTGGAATAATTTCTTCTACATCCTTACCATTTTTTAATTGTTCTTTAAAGTCAATTGTTTTTTGTTTTAGTTCATTATCTGTATATTTTTTTGTTGTTTGTTCTAAATAATTAATTTGTTTGATTACTTTTTTAATCGCTTCCATTTAAGTCTCCATTTATTTTTCTAAGAATTGTAATCTCTTTACATACTCTTCTAATGTTTGCGTATGTTTTACGTCATTTCCATGATTGATTTCTTTTGGCTGTTCTGCCAATCTTAATCCATAGAAATATTTATCTGGTATATTGGCAAATTCTTCTCTTGGTGTTAACTTTCTATCACCTTTTACAAATTTCATATTTTCGATTTTATATAAATTGTTTAATCTTAGTGATGTTAATAATCCATTTGCAAATACATTCATATGATAATCTGTTATGATATTGTAGTAATTTACTTCTTCCATTACTACTTTTCTTTCTATTAATCTTGTTGTTGTTCCATCTTCTTTAAATACTCTTGTTCCAATTGGTGTTCCTTCTTCATCCATTGTATAAGTGAATTTTTGTGTATCTACATTAAAGATTCTGTGATCTATTACCGTTTTTAGTTCTGTTCCATCTTCGAATTTGATGTAATTATATGCTTCTGCCACTTTAGCATTACTGATAAACAATGGTTTTGCTGTTGCAAATTTTCCATTATCAAAATCCCATACTAATAATTCATCTTCATAGGTAATTTCTTCTATTTTCTTAGTTGTTCTATTTGCTAAAATAATTTCTGTTCCTTCTACAAAACATGCATTATGGATGTAAACATGAAATTCATCTGTATCTGTTGTTCCATCTTCAAATGTTACTTCTATCTTAGCCCATGCTGTATATATAGACCCTGACAAATTACCTTGATAAAACACATTTCCACTAGCATCTACTGATATATTATAGTAGGGATATGTTGTATTTCCATCTAAACTTGTCCAAGATAAAACTTTAGTACTAATAATTTTATTACTTCCTTGATATGAATACAATTTGTCTCCATTAGAAAAATGTCCTAGTCTATACCATGCAGGATATCTATTCATGCCAGTATCAGTTCCTGATATTTTGTCATAGTAGGGCAGTGCTTTGAACTCTTCCTCGTTATTTACATAATACCAATCTGTTGAATCAGTAATTCTATAATCATACATAAAAAGATATGTCCCATTTAATTTATTCGTAATATAACTATTCCACCTTGGATATAAAGTTGTATCTTGTGTTAAAATATCTCCCACTGTTGCTACTTTTGTACATGCTTCATCATAATACCATCCTGTGAATTTTACAGTATCTTTTGTTGGCTCTGAATCTGGGAATGTTAAATTATTTCCTTCAATTTCTGCAAACACCCCATTGGCTCCCATAAATGTTGCTGTATATACTGTTGGTCCTGCTTCATATTTGGCGTATAATGTAATATCTGATGAAATACTATCTCCTTCTTGTGCTTCTGTTTCTGTTCCTTCATAATACCATCCCGAAAATGTTCCTTCACTACTGGTTGGATTGGTTAATGGATAGGCTACTTGGTCTGCATATACTACCTTATGTACTTTATCTCCATTCATATAGGTTAGTGCATATACTGCTACCATTGCTAGTATTCCTAATTCTGCTAACCATCCTCTTTCTTCTTCATCTGTTACTTTATCTTCTCTGTACCTAATTTCATTATCTTGTATGACAAACTTTTCTAAATCCTCATCTGATATGATAGGAATAATTTCTTTGATTTCATCTTTATCTGTTGTATAAATAATCGTTTCTTCCTGGCTATCACTATTCATATCTTTTTCTACAAGATAACTATCTAATGCTTTTTGGTATTCCCTTATTGTTGCTCCATATTTTGCAAAATTGGTTTGTTTGATTGTTCCATTTTGTCCCATTAACGTTCCTATACTTATACTTGCTAATATAATTAGCACGATAATCGTTACTACTAGAGCGATTAGCGTTATACCCCTACTATCTCGAAGTTTCATTTTTATTCCTCCTTTGTAATTTTTTATGGTTAAACTATATCAATAATCACGAAAAAAATCAAGATATTTATATTTTATTTTACAAATATTCTTGCAAAAAATATAGAACTATATTACAATAATATCGAGGTGTTTTATATGAAAAAATTTTTAACAATCATCACATTAATATTATTAATTATGTCAATGTCAACAAGCGTTTTTGCTGTTACAACAACAATGGAAATTGTAGAAGACAATGTATGCACTATTGAATTAGATGACTCTGCATCTTTTGAAAAAAGAATCATTGATTCAGATTTAGCAAATCATCAAGTCACGTTACAACTAAAAATTTCTAATGATTCTGAAACAATCATTCCTAGTGGAGAACTTATGTTAGTAATTGACAGCTCTCAAAGTATGGATACAATCGTTTCTGAAACCACCACAAGAAAAGATTTAGTATTACAATCAGCAAATCGATTGGTAGAAAGTTTACTTTCAGCAAACAGTACAGATTTAAAGATAGGTGTTGTTACTTTCTCAACAGGAAGTGACAGAGATTCAAATGGTTACTTAATTACAGGTACAGAAGCAGATGCACAAAAAGTTTGTGATTTTACAAATGATTTATCAACATTACAAACACAAATATCTGCCATTGAGGGAACCGGTCAATATACAAATTTAGATGCTGGTCTACAACTTGCAAAATCTTGTTTCACTTCTGAAGATAATAACAAATATATGATTGTTCTTACTGATGGATTACCTAACTTAGCTGTTGGATATAATGATTTAGTTTCTTATGATGGTTTAACAGATGTCATTAATCAGACAAAATCAACATTAACTTTTTTAAATGGAATAGATGTTATAACAATGCTAACAGGTATAGACAATGAAGACGCAAATTTTAGAGTAGAAGGTTCTAATATTTATACATATGGACAAGTAATAAATGCCGTATTTGGAACAGAAGAAAATCCTACAGTTGGAAAATTTTATAATATTAATGACGATGAAATAGAAGCAACCATTACAAATGATATCTATCATGATTTAGTACCAATTACACATTCTTTAACAGATATAACAGTTGTAGATTATTTTCCTCAATATATCGTAGATAATTTTGAAATGGATTATGTTGAAGGAATTGATATTAGTAATGTATCAACAGAAATAGATTTAGAAACAAATAGTATAACTTGGACACTTGATGAATTGGCTGCTGGAGAAACAGCAATCATTCAATATACGTTAACTTTAAAAGATGAATTTGATGAAACGATTATAGGTAAAATCTTAGATACAAATGAAAGAATTGATATAACATATAAAGATTTTGATGGAACAGAACAAGAAAAAACTTCAGAGGTTACTCCTAAAATACGACTTTCAACAGAACCAGTTTCTGAACCACCTGTAGATAATACTATTGCGCCTGATCCTTTACCAGATACAGGTTTACATGCATTTATTATTATTGGATTTATTGCATTAATCAGTTTAGCAAGCTTCTTTGGGTATAAAGCTAGAAAAATAAAATAATAAAATAAAAAGATACATTTAAAATGCATCTTTTTATTTTGATTGTCTATCTAATGTATCTAAATTATCTAATGCTTTTCCCGTTCCTAATGCAACACATGAAACCGCATCATTTGCAATCATTACATTGATTCCTGTTTTTTCTTGTAAAAGTTTATCTAGTCCATCTACGAGACATCCTCCACCTGTCATATAAATTCCTCTATCACTTATATCTGCTGCCAATTCTGGTGGTGTTCTTTCTAATACAGAATGTACTGCATCTACGATTAACATTGCCGGTTCTATCAAAGCTTCCAACATTTCACTTGAATATACGGTTACTGTTTTTGGTAATCCTGTTACTAAATCTCTTCCTCTTATTTCCATTTCTGAATTTTGTATTTTTGGGTATACACATCCTATGTTTATTTTTAGGTCTTCTGCTGTTCTTTCTCCTATCATGATATTATGTTTTTTCTTAATGTATTTTACGATATATTCATCAAATTTTTCTCCTGCAACTTTTAATGATGTACTTTCTACAGAACCTCCTAATGAAATAACTGCGATATCTGTAGTTCCTCCACCAATATCAACAACCATATTTCCACATGGTTTTGCTATATCGATTCCTGCTCCAATTGCTGCTGCTATTGGTTCTTCTATTAAAAATACTTTTCTTGAACCTGCTTGTGTAGCAGCATCTATTACAGCTTTTTTCTCGACTTCAGTAACTCTTGAAGGTATACATATCATTGTTCTTGGTGAAAATAATGTTTTTCCATTAATTTTATTAATAAAATATTTTAACATTCTTTCAGTTACTGTATAGTCAGAAATAACACCTTCTCTTAGCGGTCTTGTTGCTACGATATTTCCAGGAGTTCTTCCTAGCATTCTTCTAGCTTCTTGTCCTACAGCTAGTACCTCTTTTGTATTACTATCTACTGCAACAACAGATGGTTCTCTTAAAACAACCCCTTTTCCTTTTACATAAGCAATTACTGTTGCAGTTCCTAAGTCTATGCCTATATCTTGACCTAACCCAAATTTTAACATTCTACCTACTCCTTTATCCTTTCAAATTCATTATAATAACACCCGCAATGATGAGTGCTGCTCCTCCTAATGTGTAAAATGAATATTGTTCTTTTAAAAATACGATTGATGCAATGACGATACATGCTTGTGCAATACCATTACAAATTGGAGAAATATAACTAACATTAAACATCATGATAATTCTAGTAAATAATAAAAAGCTTATTATATAGCACAAAAATCCTAAAGCACTTATCCAACTAATACTAAATCCAAATTCTCCTGAAGTAGCTGTTACTGTTCCTGCATTTCCTCCCTTTTTCATTAATATTAATCCTGCTACTGTAAATATTAAATATAAAACAATCATTACTATTCTCATTATATCTTTTCTCCTTATTTTCATTTTTATTCCTTTCTTGGCAAATATTTTTTAATTTTTGTCTTGCTCTGTTTCTTTTACAATATAGATTGGTCTTTTCTTTACTTCTAAATACGTTTTTGATAAATATTGACCAATAATTCCGATTGTAAATAATTGAATTCCACTTACAAATACGATGATACAAACTAATGATGGCCATCCTGAGGTTGGATCTCCAAAAATAAGAGTTCTTACAATGATAAAAATGATTGCAATAAATGCCACTAAACAAAATAGTAATCCTATTAAGGAAGATAATATCAATGGTGTAGTTGAAAATGCTGTTATTCCTTCTATTGCATATTTAAACAATTTCCAAAATGACCATTTTGTTTCTCCTGCGACTCTTTCTACATTTTCATATTCTATCCATTTTGTGTCAAAACCAACAAAACTAAATAATCCTTTAGAATATCTGTTATATTCTTTTAAAGATAGGATACTATCTACTACTTGCCTCGTCATAAGTCTGTAATCTCTTGCTCCATCTACCATTTCTATACTAGACATTTTATTGATGATTTTATAAAACAATCTAGCAAAAAAACTTCTGATTGGTGGTTCTCCTTTTCTTGTTACTCTTCTTGTTGCTACTGTATCATATCCTTGTTCTTTTATGGCATCATACATTTGCTTTAATAATGCTGGTGGATCTTGTAAATCAGCATCCATTAGTGTTACAAGATTTCCTGTTGATGCCTCTAAACCTGCATACATTGCCGCTTCTTTACCAAAATTTCTTGAAAATGAAATATATCTTACTTTTTCATCTTTATTTCGTAATTCTTTTATTTCTGCTAATGTCTTATCTTTTGAACCGTCATTGACAAAAATGTATTCAAATTCTGCTAGATTCTCAAAATCTTGTTTTCTGACTCTTTCCATTTCTTCGTAAAATAATGGTAATGCTTTTTCTTCGTTATAACATGAAACAATTACTGAAATTTTGTCCATTTTTTCCTCCTTATTTTACTAATATATTATTATCATAAAACCTTGAATTCTTCTTTAGTTCTTCATTTACATATTGTAATCCATATTTTTCAATTAATGTTTCTTCTTCTGAAAATAAATTTGTTCCTAATGCTAATTTATCTCCATCAATTATTGCTCCTAAAGCTGCTAATGTTGTAGGATATAAATCCATAGTTGAATATTTACGATGATTCGTGTTTTTAGCTTCTATTGCTGGATTTATGATAATACTTACTACTTTTTTCTCATATTCTTGTCCTTCTTCTAGTTCAAAAAAATTAGATTGCATACTTAAATGGTCTCCAGTTATGACAATTGTCGTATTATCATAAAATTCTTGTTCTTTTATCCATTCAATAAGGTCTCCCACTCTTTTACTAGAACATGAAATGACATTTTTGTATTGTTCATCCCAAATATCTGGACATTCTTCACAAAGATATCCATCTGGAAAATGTGTATCTGCTGTTAACATTGTAAAATTGAATGGTTGATCTTGCTGAGCTAAATATAATATTTTGTCTTTTGCATATTCAAATAATAAATCGTCTGTATAGCCCCACCATATTTTTTCTGATACTTTATTTTCTTGTATTGCCGACTCAAAATCCCAAATTTCATAATTTCCATGTTGTTCAAATAAATGTTTTCTTCCTCCAAAGGTTGCATCAGAGCCTAATAATAAGAAATTATGATATCCATTATTTTCTAATACTTCTCCTATACTATATGCTCCTCCAAGGAAAATACTATAATCTCCTAATGCATTGTCATCGATTGTTAATTTAAGAGGTACTCCAGCAGTTTGTGCTGACATTGCTCCAACGGTCCAAGTAGTACCAGTTAAAGTACTTGCTCCTCCTAATTTATCAGTATCTGAAAAATTGACATTTTCTTTTGCAAGTTTTGATATCTCAGGTATTAAATCTTGTTCTGAAAGCCCACCATCTTCTACTGAATAAAATGTTGTTTCCATAGATTCTAAGAAAATATAGATTAGGTTTCTTTTTTCTTCTGGAAATTCTATTTTTGTATTTTGTGGGATCACATATTCATCTGCGATAAAACTTGAACTATCAAATTGATCTTTTATATAATCTTTTATATCTGTTGTTTTTACTATTTTTACAATACTAACGGTTAATATCAATATGGATAAACAAAAGCTAATAACAACAACTCTTCTTTTTTCTGATGTATGTATTTTGTCATCTATAAATTTTAAGTCTCTTACCATTGGATATATTAATATAAAGGATATGATTGCAGTTGGTAAAAGTACTTTCCAAAGACATTCTTTTGCAAATCTATATAATATATCTGTATTGGTTCCTTCCATTGGCACTTTTATATGAAATATAATTTCATCCATTGACAAATGTCCAAATGTTTCATATAACCAATCAATTGTTACAGTAGCACTAAATGCCAATAAAATACATATGACAATAATGATGCATATTATTAACTTTCTTTTTTTCATTCAATGCTCCTTTTTTTACTATATTTCGTTTCTTCGTTTTATATAATTCCATGAGTCTTTACACATATCTTGAAGTGTTTTTTCTGCTTTCCATCCCAATTCTTTTTCTGCTTTTTCTGGGTTTGAATAATATTTATCAATATCTCCCGGTCTTCGATCTGTAATTTTGTAATTTACTTTTTGACCTGTTGCTTCTTCAAATGCTTTTACAATATCTAAAACACTGTATCCAATTCCTGTTCCTAAATTATAAGTAAATACTCCTGATTTTTCTTTTTCTAATTTTTCTAATGCTTTTATATGTCCTTTTGCTAAATCTACTACATGTATATAATCTCTAACGCCTGTTCCGTCATGTGTATCATAATCATTACCAAAAACAGATAATTGTTCTAATTCTCCTGATGCAACTCTTACAATATATGGCATTAAATTATTTGGTATTCCTTGTGGCTCTTCTCCAATCAATCCACTTTCATGTGCACCTACTGGGTTGAAGTATCTTAATATTGCTATATCCCATGTATTGTCTGATTGATATAAATCTTGTAAGATTCTTTCTATAAAATATTTGGTTGTTGCATATGGGCTTGTTGTTTCTCCTACCTTACACGCTTCTGTTAGTGGAATTTTTTCTGGTTCTCCATATACGGTTGCCGTTGAACTAAATATAAATTTTTTAACATTATATTTTTTCATTGTTTCTAATAATATAATTGCACCTGATACATTATTTTCATAATATTCCAATGGCTTTTGTACAGATTCTCCTACTGCTTTGTATCCTGCAAAATTGAATACCGCTTCTATTTGATTTTCCTCAAATACTTTTTCCAAATCTCTTCTGTTTAAATAATCTATATTGTAAAATTTAAATTCCTTTTTTGTTATTTCTTTTATTTTATCTAATACTTCTTTTTTACTATTTGAAAAATTATCTATGATAACGATTTCTCTTCCTGCATTTAATAATTCAACTGCTGTATGGCTTCCTATATAGCCTGCTCCTCCTGTAATTAATATTGCCATTTTTAACACCTCCATTTTTACATTTATGGCATTCTAATTTTATCACTAAACCCATATAATTTCAAGACTTTTGGGGCATAAAAAAGTGAATTAAGATTTTAATTTCCTAATCCACTTTTAAAATTTTTAAACACGATTTCTATTTATTATCTTTGTTTATAGTATTTATTCATATCTACTCTTCCATCTATTCCTGGAACTTGTCCTGAACTTGTATATTGCCACATATCATAATCTTTTTCATAGGTACATTCATCATTCCATTGTGCTACCCATTTTGGATATTGGTCTAAACGTGAATCATTTAATTTAGTTTCGAACCAATTTAGATTTGCATAAATACCTACATAATCGTATCCATTTGCTTTCATTTTTTCACAGAATGTGATGGCTATATTCACTAGCATTTCATTAGGAATTGGAGTACCAAATTCATCTACTTCTTCTTCTAAATCATACCATATTCCATAAGTAGGATTTTTTCCTTTTATTAATCTTAGAACATGGTCTGCTTCAGAATTTGCACAGTTTAAATCTACTGCATATGAATATAAATAGATACCATATGGTATTCCTAGTCTTTCACATTCACTTACATTGTATTCAAACCATTCGTCATCTTGTGATGTACGATCTTGTCCATATCCACATCTGATGATGGCAAATTCTATCCCTGAATTCTTTACCTGTTGCCAATCTATTTTTCCTTGATGTCTAGATACATCAATTCCTGTAACATGTAAAAATATATTGATTTGCACTGTTGTTTCATTACCATATTTATCTTTAAAGACTGTACTATAATTTTGATTTCCTGTGAAAACTCTTGTAAATGTTA
Source organism: uncultured Clostridia bacterium (assembly GCA_944391755.1). Lineage (GTDB taxonomy): Bacteria > Bacillota > Clostridia > TANB77 > CAG-508 > CAG-269. The sequence goes on along the minus strand of CALXUT010000036.1, from coordinate 59,845 downwards.
ATTTATCTTCACTTAATATCCAATCTGGCATAACTTTTGGCATCATTTCTTCATTAGATGTTACTGTTATAGTACATTGATTTCTATCTTTACTGTATTCATAATCTACTTTTACTTCTGGTCCTTTGTCATCTATTTGTGTTATATGTATTTCTACTGGTATAACATTTCCAAATAAGTCTATTACATTTGTATTATAGGTTGTATTTGTTGTGAATTCAAATGTGTATTTTTTTTTGTCTTCACTTAATGTCCAACTTACTTTTGTATCTTGTAATTCAATATTTGAACTCATAGTTGCTAGTACAGTATTTGTTTCTTCATTATAGTCATATAATACTTCTATCTCTGCTGGAGTTTCATCTATTTCTGTTACATTGATTTCTACTGGTATTACATTTCCATATACATCTATTACATTTGTAGTATAGTTGGTATTTGTATTAAATTCAAATGTATATTGTTTTTCATTTTCACTTAATGTCCACGATACTTTTGTATCTTGTAATTTATGGTCTGCTATTATCGTTACTAATACAGTATTGGTTTCTTCGTTATAATTATTTTCTGTTCTTACTTTTGTTAGTATTTTTTGAACTTGTGTTACATTGATTTCTACTGGTATTATTTTTCCATAAATATCTTCAAAATTTGTTGTATAAGTTGTATTTGCATTAAATTCAAATGTATATTGTCTTTTATTTTCACTTAATGTCCAACTTACTTTTGTATCTTTTAATTCATTATTTGATGTTACTATTGCTAATACGGTATTTGTTTCTTCTTTGTACTGATAGTCTATATTTATTACAGTATCTACTTTATCTTTGATTTGTGTTACATGAATTTCTATTGGTATAATTTCTCCATATACATCTTCAAAGTTTGTTGTATAAGTCGTATTTGTTGTAAATTCAAATGAATATTGTTTTTTGTCTTCACTTAATGTCCAATTTACTTTTGTTGCTTTTAATTCATTATTTGAAATTACTGTTGCTATTACTGTATTTGTAGTTGGATTATAACTATATTCTACTCTTACTTCTGTTTTTTCTCTTATTTGTGTTACATGAATTTCAACTGGTAAGATGTTTCCATATATATCTTCAAAGTTTGTTGTATAATTTGTGTTTGTCGTAAATTCAAATGTATATTGTTTTTTGTCATCACTTAATGTCCAGTTAACTTTTGTATCTTTTAATTCATTATTGGATGTTACTATTGCTAATACCGTATTTGTATCTTCTTTAAATTGATAGTTTATGTCTAAAACTGTTTCCTCAACACTATTTTCAATTTCACTATTAATCTCTAAATCTCCTTCTGCATTAGAAATATTTCCATAAAAGCAAAAAACTGCTATGAAAATTAAAGTTAATATTATTTTTAATTTTTTCATTTTTTCCTCACCCATTTTTATATTATCATAATTTTTATGATTTAACAACCATATTTAAATTTTTCCTTATTTTGTCAATTCATTTATTGTATATAATGTATAACCACCAATTTCTGTATCTCTACTCATTATAGATTTATCTACATACTCAATCGCATCTTTATCTTCTGAACTTACAATTATCCATTGGACTTTATTTTTTTCTAATAAAGTATTAAATTCTTCTACTGGAATAGTATGTGTTTCAGAGTAACAAGCTTCTACTAATTTTTTTCTTTCTTCAACAATTTCCTTATTGTCAATTTTATCTAAATAAAAATTTCTAGAATAGATTAATTTTATTTTTGAAGATAATTGTCTCATTGTAGAACCATGTAGTGCATCAATTGGTGGAGCTAATACAACAATCTCTTCCTCTTCGCTTTCTTTTTCCAAAATATAATTTGTTTGATCTATTATATATTGTGGAATTTTTTCTAAGTTTTCCGTAATTCCTGTTGTATAAACAAACTTACCAGGAATTACTATGATGATGAAACTTATTATTATAATTGGAATTTTTAATTGAATATTTTTTGCCTTTTGTATGATGATTGTAATAGCATATGCGATTGTTGTTTCTAGTGGTAATAACCATAACACTCTCCAGAAAGTATCAGAACTTGTTAAATACCTAGCTATTAGATTTGAAAATAAAGGGTTCCATATTGTTAATAAATTAATTAATTGTATAATTACAAAATATTTTTTAGCCTCTTTATTTCCTAATATGGCAATTATGATTACAGATATTAAGTAATATATTAAATACATTCTGTTACCATAAGTATTTATTGTATCTAACATTGTTACTGGATGTTGTGGTAATACTACTTCTGTAAAGTGTGTCCTCATTAATAATAGTAATAATAGTACATAAACTAAAATTGGTAAAAAAGTAATACATAAATATAAAATGTCTTTTATTTTCTTATTTATTAATTTAAAAATGCCAAAAGCTAAATAGATAAATGTTACTAGAAAAATTGCTGTTGATGTTAAATGTATGGCACTTAAATTTGCTAATGTTAGTATTACTACATCTGTTTTTCTTACTTTTTTGTTCATTCTTATTAAAGATGCTAATATCATATTTAAAACAATATTTATAAAAATTGCTTTTCCTTGCCACATTTTGCATAATAAACATCCTGTTCTATATTTCGTCGTAAAACCTGTAAACATAAAAATAACGGATAAAAATATGATAAATATCTTGGCATCTTTTGCATTCATAAAACTTCTAGCAAAATAATAATATGTCATATATGAAATGATTATAAAAATGATTGGTAACAATGTGTGATAAATGATTGGTGGACTTATATCAAATATTTTTGAAAATACTGCTATTTCAAGTTCATAAGTTGGAATTTGTTCTGTAGGCAATAATAGAGTATGTTCTTCATTTTTGTAGCCCATACTAGGTTCTTCCATATATACGCTTTCACTATCAATGCTTGATGTCGTTAAACTTACATAATAGGAATCATCTGCATTTTCTCTGAATAATACTGCTGTTGTTATTGTTTGAAAAGCAATTAAACATATCATTATGCAAGTTATTATTTTATCACTCGTTGATGTTTCTTTGTTTTTTCTCTTTATATATTCCCATATATTTATTTTTTCTTTTTTGGTTTTAGTTGGTAATACAAATGATATTATTAATAACAATATAATAACTGTAACCATTGCTATTATGCAATTATTAAATGCTGTATGTAGTAAAGCACACGGTGTTAAAACAAGTTGGCTAACTGCAAATAATAATAGTACACCATAAATAAATATATTTTCTAATTTCAGCTTTCCTATTAATTTTTCTATGATGACTCCAAATCTATATATAATAAATACTATACTTACTAAAAATAATAAACTTTTTAATATTATCACATTTTTCACCCTTTGTTTACATCTATTTAATAGACAATTTCGTTTTTTAAAAAAGTTTCACTTATAATTTAATTGCTTTTATTTTATCTAAAGCTGCTCTTATTACTTTATCCATATCATAATATTTGTAATTTCCAAGTCTTCCACCAAATATCACATTTTTTTCTTTATCTGCTAATTCTTTGTATTGAGCAAATAATGCATTATTTTTCTCATCATTTACTGGGTAATAAGCTTCATCTCCAAGTTTCCAATTCATTGGATATTCTTTTGTAATAATGGTTCCTTTACAAGAGTTAAATTCAAAATGTTTATGTTCTATGATTCTTGTAAATTTTTCATCATGGCTTGTATAATTAACAACGGCATTTCCTTGATAATTATCTATATCTTCATATATCTCATTTTCAAATTTTAAAGAACGCCATTCTAAATTTCCATATTTGTAATCAAAATATTCATCCATCATTCCTGTATATACTATTTTGTCTGCTAATTTGTTGTATTTTTCTTTATTTTTTAGATAGTCTACTCCTAATTCAACATCCGCTTTTGCCAACATTTTCTCAATGATTACATTATATCCTCCAATAGGAATTCCTTGATATCTATCATTAAAATAGTTGTTATCATATGTAAATCTTACAGGTAATCTTTTTATGATAAATGCTGGTAAGTCTTTGCAATCTCTTCCCCATTGTTTTTCTGTATATTCTTTTACCAATTTTAAATATATATCTTGTCCAACTAATGATATTGCTTGTTCTTCTAAGTTTTTAGGCTCTTTTATGTTGAACATTGCTTTTTGTTCTTCTATTTTTTCTTGCGCTTGTTTTGGTGTGATAACTCCCCATAATTTAGAAAATGTATTCATATTAAATGGAAGATTATATATTTCTCCTTTATAATTAGCAATAGGTGAATTGATGTAGTTATTAAACTCTACAAATTGATTTACATATTCCCAAATTTCTTTATCACTTGTATGGAATATGTGTGCGCCATATTTATGTACATTGATATCATTGATTTTTTCGCAATAAATATTTCCTCCAATATGGTTTCTTCTATCTATTACTAAGCATTTCTTTCCTTTTTTACTCATTTCATAAGCAAATGTTGCTCCATATAGTCCAGCACCTACTATTAAATAATCATATTTTTTCATATTTACCTCCACTATTTTATTTTTGCATATTCTAATTTTGGATTAAAAAATATTCCTGCAAAAAATCCTTTTAAAATAACACCTATTCTTTTTAATTTACTATCTTTTGATTGAAATAGAATTCTAAATATAGACATAACAATCCATCCTAGATATGCTATTTTTTCATAAAAATTGCTTTTTCTAACTCTATAAAATCTATTTCTGCTGTCATAGTAATACCTTGATATTCTGTCTTTCGGAATATTTACAATATCAAATCCTGTATTACTTCCCATTTTGTGTACAACAACACTATTAAAACTCAAATACCCATTTTTTTCTTTGCCTATTCTTTCTGTATATTCATGGTCATCACCATATATAAACATTTCTTTTACTGGCAATCCTTGATTTTTCGCAAGTTTTAAATTGATAAATACAGACACAAATGTACAACTAAGTATTTTTAATAAACTATATTGTAATTTATCAGCATATTCAAACCAATTTTTGTCTATTCTAGGCATATTCATTTTACAAGGTGCGCCATCTGTCCATTCTACATAACTACATAAATATGAAAATTCGTCATTTAGTTTATTGGCATTCTTTGACAATTCTTCTAGGGAATTTTCTTTTGGAATCGTATCATCATCCATTAACCAACAATATTCATATCCTTGTTCTATACTATATTTTACTCCATAGTTAAAACCTCCAGCTCCCCCTAAATTGGCACCTGTGTTCTTATATATGATTCTTTCATCTTTATAGTTTTTAACGACTTCTTCTGTTCCGTCTGTACTAGCATTGTCAACAATAAGTATATCAAATTCTTTTGTTGTTTGGTTTAATAATGCTTCTATATTTTCTTTTAACATATTTTTTCTATTGTAAGTTACAACTAAGGCTACTATTTTGTTCATATCTTAATTTCCTTTTTAAATTTATTTTTTATACTATTTATTACTTGACCATATATATCATATAAAAATTTATATTTCAATATGATTAACATTAATACATATACAATTCCACCAACTATTACTTCAATAATTGTATTTAAAATACTTACTGGCATAAATCTTGTTAAAATTGCTACAACAGCAAACATGACAATTCCACTAATAAAACATTTTACTGATAATTTTAATATTTCCCAAACAGTAAATTGTTCTTTAAAATATTTTAATTGTATTCCTAGTACTGTAATTTCTGCAAATATAGATGCGATTACAGCTCCTACTGCATTAAAATAATTAATTAATATTAGATTTAATATCACATTTACGCCAGCTCCCACTGCTACAGAAATGGTATATACTTTTTGTTTTCCTATTTGTACAAGGTATTGTGTTCCTGTTATACCACTAAGTCCTATTACAATCAATATGGGAGCTGTTGAAATTAATAAAGGTATTACTCCATCAAATCCTTCTCCATAATACCATGGTACAAATTTTGTAGCTATTGCCATTATTCCAAATGCCATTGGTATAGACAATAAAAATGTAAAATTAAATGATTTTTCTAAACAGTCTTTTATCTCTTTTTTATCATTTTTAGCATATGCATTGGCAACTCTTGAATTCATAACGGTTTGCAAAGCAGTTACTATGATAAGAGCTGCTTTTATTATTTTTTGTGCTTGTTCATAATAACCAACTTCTGTCATGTCTCCTGTAATTTTTCCTATCATTGTTTTATCTAAAACAGTATATATTTGGACTGCAATTTGTGGTACAAACAATGATAATATAGGGCGTAAATGTTTTTTTAATTGTAAACTTTTTATCTTAACTTTTTCTAAATATTTCGGTATATATAACCATAAGGAAACATTTCCTATTAATTCTGCGCCAACATATATGACAAAATATTTCCATAAGTCATCTGGTGTTTTTATCATGACAAATATCAATACTAAACTTAAGAATTTTACAATTAAATTTCTAATAACTGTTTTATCAAATTCTTCTATTCCTTGGAATAACCAACTAATATCAAAAATATTTGCTATCAATTGAATGATTAATATTCTATAATATATTGCATAATCTCCATCTCTACCATATATTAAGAAAAATAATATTATTGAAATAGAAAGTGTTATAAATCGTATGAAAACAATTTCCCAAAAAGCTTTACTTCTTTTTTGCTTGTCATCTTGTAAATAAGCAATTTCTCTTTGTCCATACATAGAAACTCCAAGTGTTCCAAATAATATAAAATAGGTTACAATAGATATGGTATATCCATAGATTCCTATATTTTCAGCACCTAATACTCTGGATAAATATGGTGTTGTTATTAATGGTAATAATATTGTTAACATTTGATATATTAAGTTATATATGTAATTTTTTGCTATACTCTTTTTCATTTTTTACCTTTCACTATTTATTAGGATTCCACCCCGGCTTATAAATTTCATGTAATCCTGTTTTTCCTAGTTTTGCATCTTTTACAGCTTCATTTATCATTTGATAACCATATTTTTTATCTTTTCCAAATAAACATACGGCTACTTTAAATTTGAATGGTACTTCAAAGCATTGTTCTTTAAAGTATTTTTCATCAAAATTATTTTTTATAAAATCTAATGTATTTCTTACTAAATAATATAATTTCCATTTTACAATTTGGTTCATTTCACTATGTGGCGCATCATGAATCACTTGCATTTTTGGAATACATATAATTTTTCCGACTTTTGATAATCGATAACTATGATCTGTATCATCATAATAAATAAAATAATCTTTTTTTGTTAATGGGATTTGCTTCATTTTTTCTTTATTAATCATTGTTCCAACATAGGAAAATCCATTTATCTCAAATTCTTCTTGTTCATAGTCTTTTTTCTTAGAATATGGTTGTGCAATTCTGTTAAATAGAGTTGTATATATCCTTCTTCTATGAGAACAATCAATGGTTGTTCCATCACTTTTTAATACCGTTCCACATATTGCTGATAGTTCTGTATCTGCATTTGGATAATTTTGAATATAATTTTGTGCGATTGCAAACGCATTTTCCTTTGGATAAGCATCATCATCTGCTACCCATATCCAATCAGCATCTAATTCTAAGCTGTTTTTTAAACCTTCATAAAAACCTCCGCTTCCACCAGTATTTTTATCAAGATTGACCACTATTTTTTCAATTTCTGTTTTCTCATTTTGCCATTCTTCTAAATATGCCTTTGTTCCATCTGTACTATTATTATTTATGATTAATATGTATTTAGGTCTTACTTTCTGTTTTTCGTAAGATGCTAATGCTATTTTTAATTTATCTAATCGATTATATGTAACTAATACAACTCCTATTTTCATTTTTTATTCCATCCTTTAAAACTTAATATCTATTTTTAATTTATCCACTAAAAATCTATATACTTTTATATATATCATTGGCATTCCCCATTTATAAAATAAAGATACTCCCCATAATGCTATATGTTTAAAACCTTTTTTTAGTGAATATCCTAATTTTAAAAATGGTGATTTTCTCCAATTTTCAAAATTGTCATCTAAATATTTTATGGTATCTTTTAGCATCTTTTTCATATCTACAGATTTATCATAAGATACTCTGTACATAACGGATGTTCCTAAATGCAAAAATGCAAATGTGTCTAATATGTATTTCATTTCTTCATACTTGTTAGATTTTATGTATAAATCTTTTACTTTTAGTAAATATTTTTTTAAGTTGTTCACATCTTGTTCATTTACAGTGTGTATTTGAGAATCATATCTTAAATAATAATGATATAATACATCTGGTATAAATGCAATTTTCTCTATTCTTGTATAACAACTTGCCAAAAACATTGTATCATTAAATCCTCTGAATGGTAAAAACCTTAAATCTTTTATTTTTTCTCTTTTATATACTTTGTTCCAAGGTGCAGGATTAATGAATAATAAATAATCGTCTTTTGGATTTACTTCTTTTACTGTATTTCCAAAATTCGTCATATTGGTTGCAACCACTTTATTGGTTGCTAAATCGATTCTTTCAAATCCACATACAGCTAAATCTGCATCATTTTCTTTTGCTGCATTGTATAGTTTTTCAGCCCAAGTTAGTTCAACATAATCATCTGTATCTACAAATGTGACATATTCCCCTTGTGCTCGTTCTAGTCCATAATTTCTTGTTGTAAATTCTCCTCCGTTTTCTTTATGAAATACTTTAATTTTTTCTGGATATTTTTTTTGATATTCTTCTATAATTTGTGGCGCACTATCTGTTGACCCATCATCTACGCATAGGATTTCTATATCTTGCATCGTTTGATTTACCAATGCATCTAGACATCTTGGTAAATATTTTTCTAAATTATATACAGCCGCTACTATGGAAAGTTTTATTTTTTTATCCATCTTATTTCTCCTCTTTATTTTCTAATTCTTCTACTCTCTTTTTTAACATAGAAATTTCTTGTACTAATAATGTATTTTTATTTTCTTCTTTTGATATCAGAATCGTTAAATGAAATATTAAATATAATATAATAAATATTGCCACACTAAATATCATATTTATGGTCATTTCAAACCCTAATTTAGAGGAAATTGTATCTACTAAATTGGGAACAAGTAATGCAATAATTAATATGATTCCTGTTATTGACCAAAATATTAAATAGCCAATTCTCATATTTTTTCTTTTTACAGCTTTTAGTATACAAAATAAATAAATAATTAATATACATATTAAAGCTATTTTTAATGATAACTGCATTATTTCTTCCTCCTTTTTCTAAAACTTATACTATCTATAATGATTGCTAATACTACTTTTGCCATATAATCGATTGTTTTAAAAAGTCTGATAGATGAAACGCCTCCTGTCCTTTCATTCATACTCACAGGTACTTCTTGTACTTTGTATCCATTTACTAATAAGGATACTGTTGATTCTGGCTCTGGATATTCTGTAGGATACTGTTTCGCAAATTCTTCTATAACCGTTTTATTAACTGCTCTAAATCCTGATGTTGGATCTGTAATTTTTTTTCCTGTGCATATTTTTATAAAAAAGGATATAATATTTGCTCCTAATCTTCTCATAAAAGTAGATTGGAATTTACTTTCGCTTTTATCTAAATATCTAGTACCTATACACATGTCTGCTTGTCCATTTATTAATGGTTCACATATTTGTGGTATATAATTAACATCATGTTGTCCATCTCCATCGAATTGAATGGCTATATCATATCCATTTTCATAGGCATATTTATATCCAGTTTGAACTGCTCCACCGATTCCAAGGTTATTTACCAATTTTATATGATGAATATGATTTTTTTGTAATATTTTTTCTGTATTATCTGTTGAACCATCATTAATCACTATATAATCTAGTTCATTACTAAATTCTTCTATCTTTTTTACGGTATTTTTTATATTTTCTTGTTCATTATATGCTGGTATGATTAGTAAAACTTTCATTAATTATTTCTCCTCTATTATATATAAAAAAATTTTAAAATTGTTATTAATACAAGTAAGTTAAGAATAATTATCAATACTGCTGTCCATCTATTTACATGTTCTATCTTTATGTAATTTTCTTTCATACATAAACATAATAAAAATAATATAACAATTGGTATAAAATATCTTCCTTGAACACCTACTGCGACTTCTCCACCTACTGGAGACCACGTTATATATAAACCTGTAATAATAAGTATGATTGTTGCTATAGCCAATAAACATATCCATATTTTTTGTTTTTTATTTAATTCTTTATCATTTTCTTCTACAAATGGTGAAAATAATAATATAATTAAAAATGCATTAATAATTGTTCTATTAACTCCTATATTTAGCCACCCTAATTGTGAACCAATAAATGTATCTATATAATATTGTCCATATGTAAATACTGTTTTTATCATAGCTTTTATATACATTATTGGATTGGTTAATATAAATTTTATTTGTTCTGTAGAATTTACATTTTCTTGTTCCATATATGTTTTTACTGCTGGTGCTGTTTCAAAACTCGTTGTATATAAATAATACAATATGACACTTACTAAACAAATAACTGTTCCTAATCCTAGTACTATATATTTTTCTTTTTTGTCGAATTCTTTTTTATTGATTAATAAAAAATTCAGTCCTACAATCGGAAAATAAGTTAGTTTAGATATGGATATGATGATTGGTAATATCATGCATAGTATTTTATCCATTTGGGTTATTTTTTCTTTGTAGAATAATTGTAATATAAATGCTATATACAATACTATTAATGAATTTAATATAGAATCTGCAGATAAAGAAATTGCTTGGCATAATATCATTGGTAATAATAAGTAAACAAAAGTTACTATTTTTCCAAATGGCATTTTCTTTATGGCATAATATCCTATACTAACATATATAATAAAATTAAATACTTTTCCTAAATAAATACCATATAATATATTTATGTCTAATATTCTTCCTATTGCAATACCTATTGCTGACGGTATATATAAGAAAAATGGATATGACTGTGCTGGTGTTATTATTTCTACTGTATCATTATAATCCGTTTTTTTATCCAAGCTTTGTTTTAACGCATTATATGTATTTAAGGATTCTTGTTGATATTCAAGTAATTCTTTAGGTACAACTGTTTTTCCGTTGGTAAAGAATACTCCTTTAGATACTTCATATGCTTTCCATATATGTGCACTTTCATCTGGAGCATATGTTGGCAACATAAATAGCATATAGGCTATTCCTATTGGTATTACTACGAAAAGGAACATCTTTTCTAAAGTAATTTTTTTGATTTTTTCAATAATATTCATTTTACTCCTTTATTTCACACTGCTCTGAATATAAGTCTAAATTTATATTAAAATAGGGATCACCTTGTTCTAATTCTTTTTTCCATTTTTTTTCAAATAAGTTGATTTCTCTAGCAAATCTTTTCTTTTTTTCAGGAGTGTCTTCATATCCTCTAGATTTTGATTCATAATGATATAATTTCGCATATGGTGTATACACTACTAATTTACCAAGTTCTCTTATTTTCATGCAATAATCTACATCATTAAATGCTACTTCAAATGCTGCATCAAGTCCTTCTACTTTTTCAAATAAGTCTTTTTTCGTCATTAAACATGCTGCTGTAACAGCTGAATAGTTATTGATTACTTTTACTCTACCATAATATCCTGGATTTTTATCTGATATCGTTCTATTAACATGTCCAGCTATTCCTCCCATACCTATCACTACTCCTGCATGTTGAACAGTTTTGTCTTTATACAATAATTTTGCTCCAACAATTCCAACATCCTCTCTTTGACATATCGATAACATTTCTTCTATCCACTCGAGATTGATTACTTTAATATCATTATTTAATAATAAAATATATTCTCCTTTTGCATATTTTTCTGCGAAATTATTGATTTTAGAAAAATTAAATCCTTTTTCTTTATATTTTATTACTTTTATTTTTGGATTTTTTTGTATTATATCATAATATTGAAAAGTTTTCTTGTTTTTACTATTATTTTCTACAATGATGATTTCATAATTGGAATATGTAGATTTTACTATGGATTTTATGACTCTTTTCAAGTAGGATATTGAATCCTTATTCGGTATGATTATGGATACAAAAGGTGTTTCTTTTAATTCATATTTTACTCTATATAATCCCAAAGGTCTTTCACATTCTACTGTTTTTATTGGTAATTTCATTCTATGACAATGTTCTTGAATCGCTTTTCTTCCAGCTTCTATTGCATACATCTTTGTTTCCATATTTTGTGCAGTAGAGGAATTATGGACTCTCCAATGATATAATACTTTTGGAATATGGATAATCTTATTCGCTTTTTCACTTGCTCTTAAAAATAAATCATAGTCTTGAGCCCCATCAAATTCTTTTCTAAAATTTCCTATTTGTTCTAACAAAGATGTTTTTATACAACTTAAGTGACAAATATAATTGGTACTTCTTAAAAAATCTGGTGAAAAATCTGGCTTAAAGAATGGAGAATATCTATCATCCAATGTATTCTCAAATTTATCTTCATCACTATATAGAAAATCTGCTTCTGGAATTGTATTTATCTTTTCTACTATTTCAAATAATGCATTTTCTGCTATCATATCATCATGATCTACGAGTACAATAAATTCTCCTTTTGCCATTTTTATAGCTTCATTAGAATTTTCGGATATTCCTTTATTTTCTTTTAAAATCTTATATTTTATTCTATCATCACTTTTTATAATTTCTTCTATATATTCTAGTGGTTTAGAACTTGCATCTACTAAACATACTTCCCAATTTGCATATGTCTGATTTTGAATACTTTTTATATAATCTACAAAATAATTTTGGGGTGTGTTATATAATGGTGTAATTATACTTAGAAGTGGAGAATATGTAAATTCTGTTTTTCTTTGTTTTTCTTTTTCTTCATCAGTAAGTTGATTTTTTCCTATCCATTTTGCATATCTTTCTTCTTGATATTCTCTACTTCCTACAACAACAAGTTTATAAAAGGAATATCTGAATGCTTTGTACAAACCAACTTGTTTTATTTTTTTCTTTAATTGTTGTCTATTTTCTTTACTTTTAAATAATCTAAATAGATATTGAAAGCACATTCTTCTTTTACTTTCTACTGGCAATGTAAAATTTATAATTTCATCTTTTATTTGCACAAATTTGTTCATTCCATATTCCTTTCTATTTTACTATATAAAAAATTTTGTCATCATTGCTAAATATACTACATAGTTCGTAATTAATGCTACATTGGTTAGTCTATGTTCTTGTACATTCCATTTTTTACTATTTGCAAAAAAGATTAGCATAAACAATAATGGTACTAAATATCTTCCTTGAACCCCCATAATTGTTCCACTTTTAAAGCTTGTATTATATACATACATTGCTGTACTTATTAATACATAGGAACATGCAATGATTCCAAAAGATATTAATTTTTTATACATTGTTGTTTTATCTGTATTTTCATCACTGAAATATGCTATTACCGCAATAATAATATAGGCAATAGGAACTATCGAATATGGGTTGACTTGATTATGACATAGATAATGTCCTGCAAACATATTTGATACATAATCCCATGCACTACTGATTGTTGTTCTGAATAGAACAATTAAATATCCTATTGGGTTTGTATAAATCCATGTATTGGTATTTGTTGGATCTCCTCCTGTTGCACTAATTGCTGCTGTTCTCATCCACCAAATTGTCGTAATGAATCCCAAAACAATAAATCCTATTGCACATATCCATTTCCTTTTATTATTTTCAAAACATTCTTTTGGTAAGAATATGAAAATACCAATAATTGGTATATATGCAATTTTAGAAACAGCAATAATAAATGTTAAAATAGCAAACAATATATAATGTCTTTTCTTAATTTTCTCTTTTGTGTGCATATAATAATATACATAACTGATAAGCAAAAATACACTTGCTAATGTCATATTATCTGCTGAAAAACTTGCAGCATAGGATAGTACAACTGGACATAATAATATGATTGTAGCAAATAATTTATGTTTTGGTAATTTATAAATTCCCCATGCAAATAAAAATACAGTTATAATTAATCCAGTAATTCTTCCAAGCATTGCTGTACAGTAAGGAGTTAATTTACATAGCATTCCTATTTTTAAACCTACTATTTGCGGCAAATAACTAACTCCATGATAATTTCCTACAGTGTTAACCATTTCCGTTTCATCTTCATTTAAAGGAATTTTTGCCATTTCTTTTATATCATAATATTTTTTATATTCTCTTAATTTACCCTCACTATTTACATAAATCATATCTACCAAAGATTTTGGTAATTCGGTTTTAAATTCTCCTTCATTTAAAGGTGCTACAATTTCTCCTTTTGCAGTTTGCCATGCTCTATATAAATGAGCTGGTTCATCACTTTGTGCACATAAAGGTATTACAAAAATGTATATTCCTCCAATAAGTAATGCTAAAATTATGTACACAATATGGGCTGGCAATTTTTGATATAACTTTTTAGAGAATATTGTTAATATAGCAACAAGAATTCCAGTAACGCCTGCAACAATTAAAAAATATTTCAAATGATTACCATCTAATTGCCCTGCACCTTCTACTTTTGTTTTTAAATCTAAATAATAGGTTCCTAAAAATAATAATATGGCTGCAATATAATATAAGAATCTACAACTTATCACTTTTCTGATGATATTTTCTGTTTTTTTAAAAAATTCTTTCATACTATTCCTCTTTCTTAAGCTGATTTAACATAAGTTCAAATAATTGTCTATGTTTTTTTACAATGACATCTAAAATGACTCCACAAACAAATGATAAAATTGCTGCTAACATTACAAATCCTCCTACAATTAATGTAGGAAATTTTAATACTAAACCAGTTTGAAAATATTCATTAAATACTGGTACTACAAAAATTAAAGATATAATTGCTAACAACACAGCCACAATATTAAAGAAGAAAAATGGTTTGTATTCTTTAAATAATGTAGCAATTAATTTTAAAACTTTAAATCCATCTTTATATGTATTTAATTTTGAAACACTTCCTTCTGGTCTATCTCTATAAGTCACTGGTATCTCTTGAATCATAAAATTCTTATCTACTGCATGTATTGTCATTTCTGTTTCAATTTCAAATCCTTTTGATAATACAGGAAATGTTTTGGCAAATTCATAACTAAATGCTCTATATCCTGTCATAATATCTTTTATTTTATTTTTAAATAGTTTATTTATTAAAAATCTCACAATTCTATTTCCAAAGTTATGAAAAGGTCTTTTATTTTCCGTAAAGTATGTTGAAGATAATCTATCTCCAACTACCATATCCGCTTTTCTTTCTAATACCAAATCACACATTTCTCTGGCACTTTCAGCTGGATAGGTATCATCACCGTCTACCATTAAATAACAATCTGCATCAATTTGTCTAAACATACTTCTTATGACATTTCCTTTTCCTTGTCTATATTCATGTTTTATAATTGCTCCTGCTTTTTCGGCTATTTCTGCTGTTCCATCTGTTGAATTGTTATCATAAACATATATATCTGCTTCTGGAAGTGCTTTTTTATAATCTTTAACAACTTTTTCTATGGTTTTACTTTCATTATAACATGGTATTAATACTGCTATTTTGCTTTTCATATTTTCCTCCTAATTTTCCTGTATGATTTCTTGCTGTAATCTTTCAAATATTTCTTTATTTCCCTCTGAAATATTTTCATTATATTTAACTTTTACTATATAAATAGTTTGGTTTCCTTGTAAAAAGTTCACATATGGTATAACATCAACGATTTCTGTTATTTCAAAATGGAATATATCAAAATACTCTAGCTTTCCTTCTGTTTTAAAAGAATATAAAGGTACATATATTTCATTGTTTAATATATTATCCCAATAAAGTTCCTTTGCCTTTTCTGATTCTCCCGTCTTTGTGCCATATTCCAAATGCACTAATCTATCATCTGTATTTAATAACATAGGAATAGCACTATCGTCATATATGACTCCCCAAACACCATCTATATCATATTTTATATTTTCTTTGTCTTTCAATAAACATCCTACATTTTGTTTTATGATATTGAAAGAATCAGGCACTTTATTTAATGCTTGTACATATCTTATTGGCGAACCATTTTGCACATATTGGATTGCTGATTGACATCCACCATAAAATAACAATCCTGCTACTAAAAGAGTAATGACAATTTTTTGTTTTTCAATAGAATCTAAAAATACTTTTATCATTAGTATTGATGACATTACAACAATAATTCCCGCATATCTTGTATAACCTATAATAAATAATTCCCATACGAAATATAAATATAATAGTGTTAATACATATATTAGCATATTATCAATTTTGATTTTTTCTTTTTTTATAAGTTTCTTATACACTATTTTTAATATATATCCAATAATAATCACATACCCAATAGCAAAAGCTATATCTGTATTGCCAACTTCATATGCTTTTCTTGGATTAAATATTATATATATTGGCCATATTAGGAATTGTAATATATTTTTAGGTCCATATCTATCATCCATCCAATTAGTTTCCGCAAAATATTCTGATTTAAATATGGTATTATAATATGGAAATACTGGACTTCCTGTTTGTATAACTGCATCTAAAAAATATGGTAGCATTGGTAAAAATGCTGTTACTATTAAAAGAATATAATCATACCATTTTATTTGTTTTATATCTTTTATATTTTTTATCAATACATATACTAATGGTCCAATCATATAGATAGCATTTGTTATCTTAATACAGACTCCTATTCCTGTTATAAATGCTAAAAAATATAAATTGATTTTGTTTTTAAATATTCCATCAGATTCATATAATATGATATATATAAATTCTAATAAAATCACTATAGAAAAATTGTCAATATAATATGTTCCCATTTGTTGTAATATGATAAATGCCCCTAAAGGAATGATTGCTAATATAGATATGTATTTTTCTTCTATGTCCTTTTTTATTAACTGTTTCAATATCTTTTTTATTTGATAGTACATGACTACAATAACAAAATATCCTGGTAATGTACCTAATCGAAACCCTAACTCACTTCTAAACATATTAAAAATTCTATCCACAATAGGAAAGACAAATGAAGTTAGTGTTCTTCCTGGGAAAAAATCATCTGTTATTTTGTCAGCAAATGGATTTTCTTGTAAATAAAGATGATAACTATAAGAATCCCAAAATTCGTCTGGGAATATGATAGTTGCTAATGTTGTTATAAAGATAATTGCGAGAAAAATCAAATCCCATTTATTAAAATCTGATTGTATACTAATTATTTTTTTCTTTATTAAAAGTACTATTAAGATTATATTCATTGCTAATCCTATGACATTAGCTATTATATATCTTAAGCTAGTAAAATAGATGATAATATCTGTAAATATAACTTGCGTGAAAAGTACTAATAATACAAAAAAACTTAAATTAATTTTTTTCATTATTATCCCCCTCTAATTCCCACACTCTTTTTAGGAAATCATATCTTTTTTGTATCTGTTCTTCATGCCATTCTGTCATTTTTATCATTTTTCTTATTTCATTATGGACTCTTACGATTTCATCAAAATGTCTTTGTTTCTTTGTTACACTAGTTACATTATTTCCATGTAATCTGTAATAATTTAAAGGTTTGTTGCAATATGCTATATATCCTTTTTTCATGACACTAACATAAAACAACCAATCTCCTGCTTGTTTATAATCTATTATTTTTTCAAATATATCATCATAATTATCTCTTTTTATAATACATGAAGATACATTTGCTATAATACAATTTAAAAATGTATATTTTTCTATTTCTTCTATTCCCTTGTCTACAAAATCATTATCCCAATGGTTTGTTTTCATGATATCAATTTCTGGTTTTATAGTTGATAATATAATTTTATCCCATGCATTTATAAAAGCCGTATCTGCGTAAGATATATATATTTGTGAATTTTGTTTGATTGGTCTTATTAGATTTTCTAATAATCTTTTATCACAACAATCATCTGCTTCTGCTATCCAAACATAATCTCCTTTTGCTAATTGAAATCCTTTTTTCCATTGTTTAAAAGCACATCCCGAATTTGTTTCATTATATACTTTTTGTACATTCATATATGGCGAAATTCTTTCTACTATTTTATCAATTAACTTTCTACTATTATCTTTTGAGCAATCATCTAGTATAATCAATTCATAAATCTTTTCTGTTTGTGCTAATATACTATAAAGACGTGTTAAGAAAAACTTTTCATAATTGTAATTTGGAATAACTACAGAGACTTTTATGTCATTTTCTTTCTTCTTGGATTGCTTAATAGCTAGTTTTTCTATATCTTTTATTTCTATATATCTTCTGATAACGGTTCTTTTTGTAATCTTTCTTACGATATCTTTTGCTTTTTCTTTTACTTTGTTCATTGCATCTTTATTTTGTATTGTTTCATTTGCTAAAACAACATCTTTTGTTTTTAAATACATAGCTAGTTTTTTATAATATGCTCTTTCTTTTTTTGGTTGTTCTTTTATAAATTGTTTTATATATCTGTTTTTGTATAAATCATATTTTTCTTGCCTTTTCATAAATTCTTGTAATAATTCTTGTCTTTTTTCATAGTCTTTTTGTTTTGGTATGATTATCATATATAATAAAATTAATTGATGATATAATATAGCTTCTTTATATAATTGATAATCCTTATCCTCTTTTATACGGTTAAAACATGTATCAATAGAATCAAACATTTCTAATCTTTTTAAAGTTACTTCTTCATTTTGTGTTGAATCTTTTCTTTGTAAATAATAATATTTTATTCCTTCTACATATGCAACTTTTTTAGCATGAATCAATGCTGGTAAAATGGATGCAACATCTTCATTTATTTTTCCTTCTAAAAAAGGATATTTTTTGATTAGTTCTTTTTTAAATATTTTATTACATGGTGAAGCAGCAAGTCCATTATTTACTAAATTAAATTTATTGACTTTTCCAAGGCATGCTTTCGATAATATTGGCATTTGAGCATTATCTTCGTATACGATTTCTATATCTGTTGCAACAATATCCGCATTTTCTTTTTCGGCTATTTGTAGTAATTTTTCATAATAGTCTTCTGTAATATAGTCATCTGAATCTACAAATCCTACAAATTCGCCTTTTGCTTTTTTTAATGCAAAATTTCTTGAATAAGCTGCTCCTCTATTTGCATCATTTTGATATACACTTAAATTAGCATACGTTTCCGCTAATTTTTTTAATATCGTCATTGTATTATCTGTAGAACAATCATCTACAGCAATAATTTCTATATTTTTATATGTTTGATTTTCTATTGACTTTATACATTTTTCAATATATTTATCTATATTATAACATGGTACTATTACTGAAATTAATTTATCCATTTTTCTATCATCCTTTTTTTAAAAATCTTGTCCATCTATAAAATCTACTATTGTTTTTTAAACTATTTAATTCATTTTGCAATTTGATATTTTCTTCTTGTTTTTTATTGAATTCTAGCTGTAATTTATCTTTTTCTAAATACACTTTACCTAATTCTTGATTACTTTTAAATTTCATATCTTCTATGCTAATGATTCTATTCCATTTTTCTGCATAGAATTTTAATATTTCTTCATCTACAATTGTTTTTTGCCAAGCTTCTTCTAATTGTTCAAATACAGCAATATATTTATCTATTTTATATTTTGCATATATTTTTTCTTTATCTATTTTATTTTCTAACTCTTTGTTTAAAAAGAAAAATTGTTTAATGGAACGATACATGATAAATTCTATTGGGATTGCAATATCTCCCCATTCTTGATCAAATACAATATATTCGTTTCCATCATAAAAAACATTTTGAAATATTAAATCAATAAACCCATCCTGTAAAAAAGTTAATTCTTCTTTATGATTTACTTTTATATTATATTTTTCAAATATCGTTTTTTCACTTTCTGCTTTTGGAATTTTACTTTTTACATATTCATACCATTTATCTAATTCTTCCGTAAATTTGCTTTGCTTGTCTTCTATTAGTAATTTTTTTAGATATTCATCCATCGTAGGTGTTGAAATATAGGGACTTATAATTTGATTTTCTAATGTTTTTTCATAGGTTATAAATCCTAACGCTTTTAATCTTTCAATATTTTTTTGTATTTGTTGTATATGTTTTATTCCTTCTTCTTTATATGCTTCTTTTGTTACTTGATTAGAAGAAATTTTCGTTATAATTTTATATTTTCCCTTTCTCATATTACTATAGTTTACATATGTTATATTGCTAATTGCTTTTTTAGAAATTTCTATTAAATAACTATTTGTAAAAAAATGAAACTGATTATTTTTTATTGCTTCTTTTAGAAATGATAATTCTTCGAATAGGATTTCTTCATAATCTGCATAATAAATATTATATCTACTATTTTTTGGTAAATAATCATCTGTGTATATCATGTGTGTTAACTTGTAATTTGGAACAGGATAATAAAATTTATATATTATCTCTCCTATACTTTTTAAGATATTTTCTAATTCATTTTTTCCATATAGTTGATAATCTGTTGTTATGTGTTCTCTAAAATTGGCAAATTTTTCTTCATGTTTATTTCTGGTTGAACCAGCTAAATATTTTACTCCAAATTTATTATCCATTGCTAATAAGATTTTGCCATCTTCGTTTAGATGTTCTTGTGCCCAATTTAACATATCTAGAAGATCTTTAAAGCCTATTTTTTGTGCATATTCAGAAATTCCTATTAATGTTATATAATCATATTTTTCGTCCAATTTTAAATCTTTTATATTCGTACACAATATAAGTTTTACATTTTCTACTTTGTTTAATCTTTTAGCTATACATTGCATTTTCCTTTCAGAAAATTCAATTGATGTTACTTCATTGCACATCTTAGCTAAGTCATACGTTATTTCCCCATAATTTGCTCCCACTTCTAATATGCTTTTGTTTTTTTCAAAAGGATACCATTTTATAATATTGGCCCTCATTTCTGAAAAAATAGACACAATATTCGTCCTTTTATCTTGTTGTATAATTTGATTATAATTTTCAACAGCATATTGATTGATATAATTTTCTATATCTTGTTCATATTCTTCATATATGTCTTTATTATAATCATTATCAGTATGATAAAAAGTCTTGTCAATTTCCAAGTTTTTTTCCCCTTTCCTTTTACTATCTTTTTCCTAGTATTTTTAAAATAAAGTGTCTTATTTGGAATAGTAACCTTCCAACAATTGGAAGATTCATAATTATAAAATTTTCTAGATAATATATAACTGTTTCATTTTTATATAACATATGAAATACAGACCAATTCTTTAAATTTATTATTTTTTTATCTTGTATGTCCATATAATAATGTAAAGCTTTTTTATTCATGCTTTTTAGTTTATCTGGAAATATATCTTCATGATTTACATATGTTTTAAATAATTGTATTTTTACATCAATAAATAAATTTCTTACACCCTCCATCTTCGTAAATTTATGAGAAATTTTATCTGTTCCTACTTGATTATCCCCATGTTGTCTATATTTAATTGTTGGTTCATTTAAATATTCTACTTTTCCATATAGTGCATATACTAATCCTATCCAATAATCATGAATAACATACTTAGAATCTCTTGTTAATGGTAGAATTTTATCAAAAAATTTCTTTTTTGCCATAAGCGTACATCCAGTTATACAATTATATAAATACTGTAATCTATAATCACTTTTAAATTTTTTTATTTTTCTAGTAAGTTTCATATAATCATTAAAAGATGGATATATTGTTTTTAAGTCTTTGTCTACAATTTCTAAATCTGTAAATACAAGGTCAGCATTCGTCTCTTGTAACTTTTGATATGATTTTTCTACTTTAGTTGGTAGCCAAACATCATCATGGTCTGAAAACATATATATATTATCTTGAACCTTTGATAATAAAAATTCAAAATTCCCAACATACCCAAGATTCTTTTCTTGATAGAATATAACGATTCTATCATCTTTTTGAGAATATTCTTTCAATATTTCTCTTGTAGAATCTTTTGAACAATCATCTGAAATGATTAATCTAAAATTTGTATATGTTTGATTTAAAATACTTTCTATTTGCTGTCTTATATATTTTTCTGAATTATATGTTGCCATTAAAATATCAATTTTTTCCATGCTTAACCTCTTATTTTTTTTACAATATTTCTTAAAGGTTTTGTTAATTTCCATGCTCTTGAATCTTCTATTCCTTCAAGTTTGGTTTTCAAATTGTTTATTTCGTTTTTTAAGTTTTCATTTTCCTTTTGCAATCTTTCAATTTCTAATTTTTCATCATTTGGTTTATATATTAATGGTTTAAAATATATGGTTGTTCTTGGATTCAAAGGCACTGTTTTATCTTCCGGGTCTACCATTATATATTCATGTTCTAACATCCAGTCTTTTAAAATTTTCGCATATAGTTCTATGGATGTATTCATATCAACATTTTGAATTTGCATATTCATTAGTTTTTCTTTATAATCATCTTTAAATATTGGCTTATGTATTAATGCATGATATAATAATGTATAAAAATAGTTTTGCTTATTTAAGGTATAAAAGCCTTTTTCATTATATTCTCTTTCTTTTAATATATCTTTTTCCAATTTTTCATAATAATAGTTATCGCCTATGTGTCTTAAGTCAAAGTACGCAATTCTTCCTTCTACTGATGTTTGATAATGGACTCTATACTCTTCATGAAATACAGGTGTTGCATTTAATACATATGCAGCATCTTCCATTGATTCACAAATGATATCTATATCGTTATGATCATTTTCATAGATTTCATCTGGTAATGATTCATAGTTTCTTAATATAGCATAATTTAAACAATTATTTAAAGCATAAAACATCTCCTCAACTGTATTCCATTGTTTTTCTCCTAACAAATCATTGCAAACTTCTTCTACTTTTCCATCCCATTCTTTATTATTTACTTTTAAAAAGTCGATTATATTTTTGCCAAGTAATAATGTTAAATCATGGTTTGTTTCTATTTCGCTGTTCGTTCCATGGATTTTATCTCCTCCTCCAGTAATTTGTCTATATTGTTCCTTTTTGTCAAACATGTTTATATTAACAATTTTCTTTCCTTTACTCGTTACTCTTTCTTCATATTTTGGCTTTGTATCTTTTAATACAACTAGAAGAAATTTTCCATTTCCGCAACGAATTTCTTTACCACTTCCTTTTGGAAGATTTGTTCCATAAAATCTTGATAAATTTTTTGAAAATATGTCTTTATTCCATTGAACTTCATATACTTTTATAATTTTAAAATTATTTTTTATATCATTTATTATTTCTTCTTGTTTATCTCTCCCATTTTCCCATATTATGAATAAATGTAATTCTTCTTTCATATTTGCAAATTATATGCCAATATACTAACTAGCATTTCCTCCTTTTTCTATATTTTCAAACTTTATCTTTGTATCAAGTTGAAAATATCCAACAACCTGATTTTTTGACATTACTTCAAATATTAATGCATCATAATTTCTATTAATTGGTATCAAATTACCATCTGCATTATATTTACTACAACTTAAAGATAATGTATATTTACCTGGTGAAAGTTTCATTTTTTGTTTAAACTCACAAATATATTCTTGTCCTTTTTCACATTTTCCTGTATATATTTTTTGTATATTTGTATTTGTTCCACATATTTCTTTTCCTATAAAATCTTTTATTGTCATGGAAAAAGTAGGACATTCTACATCTTTGTAAAATCTAACTTTTAATCTTATTGATACTTCATCATTATTGTCAATCATTGTTTCAAATTCTTCTTTACTATTAAATATACCAAAATCATATATTTCAGCTTCACCATTACCATATGTTATCATATTGGGATTTATATGGAAATGATTTTTCCATAAATTTTTCTCTTTAACGGTATTTTCATTTTTATTTATAATCGTATTGGAATCTAACATTCCTGTAATTAATTTTTTATATGTTTCGACACCTTCTTTTGTTTCTCCATCGAAAATTTTCTCTCCAGAATTTAAAATGATGACTCGATTGCAATTATCTAAAACATCACCAACATTATGTGTAACAAATAAAATTGTCTTTCCTTTTGCTTTAAACTCCTCAAATTTTTTAAAACATTTTAATTGAAATGCCATATCTCCTACAGATAATACTTCATCAACAATTAATATGTCTGGATCTACATTTATTGCACATGCAAATGCCAATCTTGCAAACATTCCTGAAGAGTACGTTTTTACAGGTTGATATAAATGGTCTCCTACATCTGCAAAATCTATGACATCTTGTTTTGTTGCCTCTATTTCTTCGTGTGTCAATCCCATGACTTCTCCATGTTGATAGATATTTTCTTCTCCTGTTAAATCCATATTAAAAGCTGCTCCAAGTTCAAGTAAAGAGCTTACTTTTCCATTGACTTTTAAAGTTCCTGATGTTGGTACTACAACTCCTGTTATCATTTTTAACAAAGTTGATTTTCCAGCTCCATTTTTTCCAAGAATTCCTAATACTTCTCCTTTTTTTATTGTTAAATCTAAGTGGTTCATGGCTGTAAAATCTTTATGCTTTATTATACTTGGAAAAATTGTTTCTATTAATCTATCTTGTTTTCTATTAAACATTTTATATTTTTTTACTAAATCTTTGATTTCTATAACTGCCTCTTCTTGTTTTTCACTCATTTCTATCCTCCATTTTATAAGACATCTGCAAAATCCTTTTTCGTTCTCTTAAATACAGAATTTCCCCATACAAACAATAGTATTGTTATTACCCAAAATACGATTGTATATAGTCCATATTGTGAAAATATGATATTTTCATCTAAGAATACTTGCCTAAATGCGGTTACTAAGTATGTAAAAGGTGAACATCTCATGATGACTGATAAAATTGGATGTTCTGCTAACATACTTAGATCCCATATGACTGGTGTAAACCAGAAAAATAATTGCATAGCTATTCCTAAAAAATTTGCAAAGTCTGGAACTACGGTTGTAATTGCTGATGTAAACCTAGTAAGTGCAATTATAAAACAGTATGCTGCAAGAATTACATATATTAATAATAAAATATTTGGTATATACTTATAAATTAAACATAACACTGTTGCAATTACAATTAAAAATAATCCTACAAAACTTGATGCTACTATAGATATTGTTGGGATTACATCTACTGGGAATACTACTTTTTTTACTAGGTAACTATAATTTCTTATAGAATTACTTGCTGATATGATGCTATCATTTAGCCATTGCCACATTGCCATTCCTGGAAAAAACCATACGGCATATGGATATTCTCCACTACTTCCTGTTTTTAGAATAAATTGAAATACGATTGCATATGTAATCATGAAAATGAAAGGTTGTAAAAATCCCCATATTGCACCTAAACTTGTATTGGCAAATCTATTTTTGAAATCATTTTTTCCTAATTGCCATATTAATTTTTTGTTTTTTATCACTGCTTTTATAAATTCCATTATACTAATCCTTTCTAGTCACTTAACATTTTATATTTGCTTTTTACTTTAACTCTAGCAAATTTTATATATCCGATTATTGGAAAATGGAATAATATGATTTCTCTTATACTTTTCTTGAATTGATTTTTCCCATACAATGTATGAAAATATTTTTTGATGTTCCAATTTATTTTTTTAGACTCTAATAGTGTTTCATAATATCTTTTTGTTTCTAAAATAAATAGTCTATTTTCTTCTTCTTTACAATATTGATTACACATGATGATTCCATTTAAATATGCCGTTTCTATTACATCTTTTCTATATTTTAAATAAGATTCATATCCATTACCGTATTTTTCTTTCCATCTTAAAATATTGCTATTTAAATCTCTTCCTCCAAATACATTATCTGTGTGTAATCGATAATCAAATAAAGGTTCTTCAATATATGTCATTCCATTTTCTTCATTTGCAATAAATGCCGCTAACCAGTCATGTGCGATTACATATTTTTTAAATGGTATCATTTTGTTTCGAACTTCTTTTGTTATCATTTGGGAACACCCTATTCCCACACATCTACTGATTGCTAATTTATTTTTTCCATTTATTAATGGTACATTTTTGTATTTAAAATAATCATCTTGTAATACAATTCCATCTTGGTCTATTTGTCTACAATTGCAATATACCATATCTACTTTTTCTTCCTGAATCTTTTTCAAACATTTTTCAACTTTATCTTTGTGCCATACATCATCATGGTCACAAAACATGATATAATTTGCTTTGGACTTTTTTAATAAGAATTCAAAATTTTTATTATAACCAAGATTAATTGGCTGTATAAAAACTTTTATTCTTTTATCTTTTTCTTCATATTCTTTTAAAATATTTTGAATATTTTCATCTGTTGACCTATCATCACTAATATAGATTTTTATATTGGTATAAGTTTGTTTTAATAGGCTCTCGATTTGTTTTCTTAAAAATTTTTCTTTGGTATTATAGGTTGTTACTAATATATCCACTATTTCTTCCATATGAAAATCCTTTCATTTTTATAGTTATATTATTCCATTATAATACGGTCACATTATATCATTGTTTTTCTAATATTTCATCATTTTATGCAAAATTTCTTATATTTTTTTAAAAACAGATTTTTATATATAAATAAAAAAAATGGAAAAATAGATGATGGTTCTATAATTCCAATTTTTCATCAAAATATAATTTTGTAATTAATTTTAATTCATTTAATGATTCATCTTTTAAATTAAAGGAATATAATTTTTTTGCAGGTGCCATTACGATATATCTTATTGCATTTGCTGTACTTTCACTCATACTTAAACAACTTTTATCTTGTTTTGCACATGCGCTACATTTAAAACCATTATCTTTTAAACTAAAATATTGTAAATTCTCTTTTTGTTTACAGTTTATACATTCACTTATTCGTGGTGTAAATCCTAAATAACATAATAATTTTAATTTAAATACACTAATAACTAATTCTGGATTTTTGTCTGTTTCTGATAATGTATATAGCGTATTTAAAAATAATTGTAATATTTTATAACAATTTTGGTTTTCTTCTGTAACATCTCTTATTATTTTTGTTATATATACAGCATTGTTTAACTTGTCCAAATCTGTACGTAAATTATAAAACACTTCTATTGTTTCACAAGAATTTATTGTGTATGTATTGGCTCCTTTATACATGAGGTATTCTCCAAAACATAAAAATTGTGTGCCAGCAAGCAAGGCACTTTTTGGTCGTCTTGCCCCTTTTGCAACACACGAAATTTTTCCTAGACCTGGTGTTAACATTGTTAGCATCTTGTCATAGTCTCCAAAATTATTTTCACAAATTATGATTCCACTCATTTTTATTGTTCCCATTTTGTTCCGCCTTTTGTCCTTGTATTTGTTCTTCTATGTTTTTTATTTGTTGTAATTCCAAAAACGTATTTACATCTCCAGTATTTTTAAAGGTTTCCCATGCAATTTTTTTAATCATAAGCTCACTTCCTTTAATCATATCTTTTGCATTTTTTATATAATTTATTCAAAAACAAAATTTATTGTAATTTAAATCTTTTTACAATTGAAGCATCTTCTTGCCAATCCTCTTTTACTTTTACCCATGTTTTTAAATTCACTTTTGTTCCAAAGTTTTTTTCCATATCGATTCTTGCTGATTGCCCAATTCTTTTTAACATATTTCCTTGTTTTCCTATAATAATCCCTTTGTGTGATTCTCTTAAACAGTATATCGTTGCTTCTATGTCATATATGCCCTCACCTTTTTGATTTTTTCTATATTTCATTTTTTCAACTTCAACATAGATACCATGTGGTACTTCGTCTTGTAAAAGTAATAATGCTTTTTCTCGAATGGTTTCTTCTGCAAGTTGTCTTAAAGTCTGGTCAGTATATTCTTCTATATTATAATATGCAGGTCCTGGTTTTAAGTGCTTCTCTATTTCATCTAAAATAATATCTTTGTATTTGCTTTTTAAAGATGATATGGGAATCACAGCTTCAAAATTATATTCTTTTTGATATATATCAATTAAATGTAATAGTGTTTCTTTTTTTACTAAGTCTATTTTATTGATAATGAGTATTGCTTTTTTGCCAGATTCCTTAATTTTTTCGAGGATTCTTCTGTCTCCTCTTCCAATCTCTTCACTTGTCGCTTCTATGACAAATAATATTAAATCTATATCTTTTAGTACGCCAAATGATGTTTCTACCATTGTTTCGTTTAACATTGTTTTTGGTTTATGAATCCCTGGAGTGTCTATAAATATGATTTGTGAATTTTCTCTATTTACAATGCCTTTAATTGCAGTACGAGTTGTTTGTACTTTATTTGCTGTTGCAGCTACTTTTTCTCCTACAAGTAGATTTACTAATGTTGATTTTCCTACATTTGTTCTACCTAATATTGCTACAAAACCTGATTTAAATTCTGACATAATTCCTCCGTTATTTTCCATCCTGTTTTTCTATTGGTTTTATTGTATATTCCAATACATTTATTGTTTTTATGATTAATTTAGATGCTTCATCTTTTTCATCTTCTAATCTACCTACTTTAACTACTTTTTTACTATCTAAATGAATATCTGTATCTAATAGTTTAGCTATTAATCTAGTATCTTTATCCATTCCTAAAGGTAAAGTTTTATTTTGATTATCAAAATATACACAATTTGAAAAAGCTACTATTTTTACTCCTTTTCCTATGTTCATCTTATATAATGTTATCTTTGTGTTTTCTGTTGTTTTCAGTGCTTCTTCTATTTCTTTTTCTGGATTTAAATTAAATATATTGATTTTATTTGGATCTAAGTTTTCTTCTTCATTCCAAGCATATGCTGAAATATCTTGTCCTAATTGATTTTTTTCTAAAGCTTTATCTATCGTTCTTATTGCATTATTTAAGGCTACTTTATAATCTACTGTTTTTACTTCTTTTGATATTCTTAGGATAGAATATTTATTTTTTGGTTGTTCTCTATGTGATTTATTAGCTAATTTTGTTACTTTTCTTGTATCTTCTGATAAACTTCCAAATATATCAATTACTTCCTCTTCTGACATATTTTTGTCATTCTTTAAGTCTGTTTTTATTTGTTTTAACCATCTGTCTAATTCTTTTGGTTCTGTTGTATTTGTTTTTAACTTATTCATGATTTCTATTTGATTGGTTGTTGCTAAATATACGGAATCTAATTCTTCTTTTGTTAAAATTGCTCTTTGTATTTTATCTATATTGGTTCCAAATTCGTCAAAATCTTCTTCATAATCAAATATTTTAGAATGTGGTTTTACATTTATTAGCTCTTCTTCTCCTTCTTCTAGTGCTTGGACCTCGTCTTTGTTACTATATTTCCAGAATTCAAATATACTCTTTTTATGACTGTCTATCTCTGCTATATATGCTGTTGCATTTTCAATTTTCTTTACTAAATTGACATTCTTTAATTTTAATGCATTGATGTCCATTTTTGCATTTTTTACTTGTGTATCTTTTTCGTAAGCTTTTTTTCCTTTTGCCAATAATTCATCTAATGTATATTGTCTTTTTAATTCTTCGTCTATAATTTCTTCTTTTTCTGGTTTTATTTTTTCGTCTTTTACTTCTATTGCTTTTTCTTCTTTTCTTTTTGATTTTTTACCACTATATTTAAAAAAGTATTTTACTTTACCAAAAAATGTTTTTTTACATTCTAAGAATGTGGATATTTGCTTCTCTTTTGCTAAATATTCCATTTCTAGTTCTTCTGATTGGTGTTTTAATTTTCTTAGTTTTTCTGATAGTTCAACATTTTCTTTTGTTGCATTTTTTTGTATTTCTAATAATTTTTTGTATTGTACATTTACCCAATCACTTAAAGCATCATATTCTAATAATTGCCCTTCATAATAGAACTCTATGCTTCCTTGTTTGTCTATCTGCGTTTCAAATTTATAATAACTTGATAGTTCTGATTGTAAAATAAATAATGCTTTTACTAATTTAAAGAATTTATTTGCTTCTATCTTATTATTTAGTTTTACTTTATATTCTGATTTGATTTTTCCATAAACTTCAGTTGTTCCTACAATTTGTAAACTTGCTTTTTCAGTTTTGTCATATACTTCATATATAGATGGCCAATCTTTTGTGAATAACCATAAATAGTTTTCTAAACTTTGTATTTCTGTTTTATTTAATAGTTCTTTTGAATAATCTGCATTACTTATTGGGACAAAGACTTTTCCTGCTTTTTTCTTTTCTATTTGTTTTTTTAGTACATAGAAAAATGTTGAATAGTCCTTATCTTCTGTTGGTACTATCATAAAATATTTATTACTTGCTGAAGAATAATATATTTGCCATAAATAATTTCCTGGATATCTTACTTTAAAAGGTATTTTTTTGTTTAAGTTTTGTTGGTCTTGTTCTATTTTTTCTATTTCTTCTATCTTTACTTCTCTTAACATTTTTTTAAATGTTTCACATTTTTCTTCATTTTGTCCTTCAACTGGTACTAAATATTCTACTAGCGGACTTGCTTTTGAATATTTTTCTTTTATATCCTCTAGTCTATTTGTTGGTGATAATAATATTTCGATTTCTTTAGGAGACACAAATCTGTATTGTCTGTATTTTTTTTCATCAAATCCTACATTTGGTTTAAATTGTAAGTCTTCTACTAATTTTAATGTTTCTGGTATTTCTTCTAAATTTAATCCTATATATTCTAATTTTTTTGCTAGTTCTTGTTCTTTGTTTACCTTTTTCAAAATAGTCTCTCCCTTCGACCTTATTTTCTGAGTATATTTTACTATGCAAATTTAAAAATAGCAAGATTTTTCTTGCTATTTTTGAATTTTTTTATTGTTTCTCAATTTATGATTAGTTCTAACAAATATACTAGATATAAGATTATAAAAACTAATCCCTTCCATCTTGATAATTTGTTTTTTGGCTTTAAAAATGGAAATATTAACATAAAAAGAATTCCTATCAATAATATAATCATTTGGAAATTATAAGTAATATTATATTCTATTGGTTTTATGATGGATGCAATACCAATTATCATTAACATGTTAAATATATTGGAACCTACTATATTTCCTATCGCAATATCACTATCTCCTTTCATTGCTGCAGTTATACTTGTTACTAATTCTGGCAAACTTGTTCCTATTGCTACTATTGTTAGTCCTATTACTTTTTCACTTACATTTAATGTTGTTGCTATCATTTTAGAATTATATACTACTAAATCAGCTCCTATTTTTAATATAGAAATTCCTAATATAATGAAAACTATATTTTTTGCGAGGTTTATTTCCTTTGTTTCTTCTAATTGTATGATGGTACTGTTTTTTTGACTTCTTACTCCCATATAAATCGTATAAATCAAAAATAATATAAATAATATGATTAGTATAATGCCTTCTTCTCTACTTATATCTTGATTTATATTGCATATCACTAAAAATAAGATAGAAAATACTATGGATATTGGATTTTCTACTAGCTTAGTTTGTTTCTTAAATGTTACTGGTCTTATAATTGCTGATAAACCTAGTATTAATAATAAATTACAAATATTACTTCCTATAATATTTCCGATTGATATATCTGAATATCCTTCTAATGCAGATTTTGTGCTTACAAATAATTCAGGCATAGATGTTCCTATAGAAACAATTGTTAATCCAATTATAATTTCAGAGATATGTAGTTTTTTTGCAATTTGACTTGAGCCTTCTACAAGTAAATCTGCACCTTTTATTAATAATATAAATCCTAATATTATTAATATTATTTGTATAAACATTTTTTCCACCCTTTTAAATATATTGGTTTTTTTTGATTTTATGTCTGTAAAATTTAAAGTGGGTGGCAAATAGTTTTTAATTCAAAAAAAATAAAGTATCTCAAACCCAATTGAAATACTTTATTTTTTATTATTTGGTAGCGAAGGTGTGATTCGAACACACGACCTGTCGGGTATGAACCGAATGCTCTAGCCAACTGAGCTACTTCGCCATAAACATTGAACAGTACTTATTATAATAGGTATTTGCATTTTTGTCAAGTACTATTCAATTTTTTTTATATTTTATTGTTTTACTAGTATGGTTCCATCTGCTGTTGTTTGTGCTTTATATCCAGGTCTTAGATTAAATTCTCCATAATAGCCACTATCATCATCTCCATAATATCCTTTTTGGATAATTCCATTGTAAAAATTAATAATTGCAGTTATTCCGGCCAAATCTCCTGTCTCTATTTGAATCTCTTTAATTTGTGGATCATTATTATTTACATTTTCATTTATATTTCCTATTGTTAAATTTATATTTCCATAATTACTTCCTAATCTAATTTTATTTACTATCCCACCATTTATAATACATTTACCTCCATTTGATAAATGAACCTGATCAATTTCTCCATTATACAAAATAATATCTTTTGACCCAAATGCTCCAGCATTTACTTGTCCACTTATTTGACTGTTATTTATAGTAGCTCCACCGTATAATTGCAGTATTTCCATTCGTTTCAATAATATGGCTATTTTCTATTACTAAACTTCCATTTTCATTATTTATAGTTCCTAATATCATACCACTACCACGCCCACTACTGATTGTAGAATTTTTAATTTCTAAATTACCATTATTTACAATAAAACTTCCTCCATCATCAGTACATTTTAGCATTCCATTTCCATCTATTACTACATTTTTTCCTGAATCTATAATTATATTACTGCTTGTGTAAGTAATTGTTTTTCCATTCATATCAATTGTGATATCTTTGTCAATTGTTAAGAACTCACTTTCTTCTGTATCTTTTATGACTTTTATTACTGAACCATCATTTGATGCTGCTACTGCTTCTACTAATGTATCAAAATATCTTGTTCCATCTAATAAATAATTTCCTGTTTCTATGATTATAGGTGTCTCTGCTACTTTTTCTACTCCTGCTGCATCTACTATTTTTACAGTATATTCTCCTGGTTCGTTTAGTGTAAATTGATATTCACTTTCTTTATAGTCTGTTACTAATGTTCTCCATGTGCTGCTTCCTACCTTTTGATATAATATACTTCCTTTTCCTACATATTTTGAGTATTTTATATTTGATACAGTTACCTCTACCCCTGATTCTGATAGATTCGTTTCTAGTGAAAATTCTATTTTTCCTCTTTCTATTCCTTCTTCTATTGTATTTCTTTCACTTAATTGTGCTAGTGTGTAATATTCTTCTCCATCTTTCTCAAATGGTTCTAAACTTATTACTTGTCTTTTTGCTATATTTACGAGATATTCATTTTCTACTCCTTCTATTCCTACTTCTTCTAATGTTTCTTTTGTTAATATTCTATATCCTGTTTTATCACTTTCACCTGCTCCTGAAAATGCATTATTTTCTTCTTCTGAATTTGTTAATACTTCCCCTATTTCTATCTCTTGACCTGCTTCTATTTCTGTATTATATTTTTCATACAACATATTTACTTGTGATTGCATTATTTCAAGTTCTTGTTTAAATCTATTTAATTTACTAGATTTAATGGTACTGATTCCTGAATATGTTGTTACACTTGCTAATATTAATAAAATAATTATTGTTAGTGTTAGTGCAATTAAAGTGATTCCTTTTTCTCTTTTCATTTGTTTTACCATATTTTATCCGTCCTTTCTCTGGTAGCATATATTTTGTATTCTCTTTTAATTATAAAATATTTTTTTGTTTTTTCAATCATTAAGTATCTAAATTGATGAAAAAATATTTTTTAGTATAGCTATATTGTATATATTGCTGAATTATTTATATAAAAAAATAAAATTTAGAAAATTATAAAAAATCCTTGTATTACAAATGTTTTATTGATATACTTATATCATCAATTTAGATACTTAAAGAAAAAAGGTACCAGTTTTAACTGATACTTTTTTACATTGTAATTTCAATATTAAATATTTTTCCGTTCTTATCTAATAAAATTTTATTTTCAACTTCTTCTCCATTTACAATTACTTTTTCAACTCCCGTATTTTTACGATTTGGATTGCTGACTTTTATATTATAAATACTTTCTCCATATTTAAATCGAATACTATATTCTTTCCAATCTTTTGGAATACAAGGATTTATAGTCATTATATTTTGATTTATTTTTAACCCTAATATATATTCAATTCCAGCTAAATAATACCAACTACTTGAACCTGTATACCATGTCCAACCACCACAACCTGCAAGGTTTTGTGCTCCATAAACATCTGCTGCAATAACAAATGGTTCAACTTTGTATTTATTGGCGGATTCTTTTGTTCTTGCATGTTCAATTGGTGTAATCATTCTATACCATTCTACAGCTTTATCTCCATTTCCCAGTATTGCTTCTGCAATAATGGCCCATATCGCAGCATGTGTATATTGGCCTCCATTTTCTCTAACGCCTGGCACATATGCTTTTATATAACCAGGTTCTAATTTTCCTTTTTCAAATGGTGGATCTAATAATTTAATAATTCCATTTTCTTTATCTACCAAATGATTTTCTAAACTTTCCATTGCGGTTACTTTTTTGTTTTCTTCACCTGCTCCAGAGATAATTGACCAACTTTGTGCAATACTATCTATTCTACATTCTTCATTTTCAATACTTCCATATACATCTCCATTATCAGCAAATGCCCTTTTGAACCATCGTCCGTCCCATGCATTTTTATTTAAATTTTCCTGTAATTCTTGAGCTGTACTTGCATAAAGCTTAGAAGTTTGTTCATCTTTTTCTCTTAATGCAATCTCACTAAATTCTTTTAAAATGGTATATAAAAAGAAACCTAACCATACACTTTCGCCTTTTCCTTCTGGTCCTATATTACTGAATCCGTCATTCCAATCTCCTATTCCTATTTTTGGTAAACCATTTTCTCCGAAATTACATGCTCTTTTAATAGCTCTTTTACAATGTCTGTATATTGTTTCTTCATGCTTACCAGATAAATATTTATCATATCTTTCTTTTTCATTTTCTTCTAGAATTTTTCCTTCTAAATATGGTGTTTTGATTCTTAAAATATGATAATCTCCTGTATAATTTATATATTGTATGACAGCAAATGGGAGCCATAATAAATCATCAGAAAATTTTGTCCTTATACCTCTACTATTTTCTTCATGCCACCAGTGTTCAACATCTCCTTCTATAAACTGATGTTTACTGTGGTCTATAATTCTTGTTTTTAAAATTTCAGGATTGATATATTTCGTAGAAAATGTATCTTGTAATTGATCTCTAAATCCGTATGCACCACCTGATTGATAAAATCCACTTCTTCCTAATAATCTACTTACTATTGTTTGATACATTGTCCATCCATTTAATAGAATATTTAAAGATTCATATGGTGTATCTAC
This sequence comes from uncultured Clostridia bacterium, assembly GCA_944391755.1. Classification (GTDB taxonomy): domain Bacteria; phylum Bacillota; class Clostridia; order TANB77; family CAG-508; genus CAG-269. The sequence continues at coordinate 24,228 of CALXUT010000036.1, read as the reverse complement.
CTGTATCCTTCCTAATATATCTTTCCACACATTTTTAACATTATTTAGTTCTACACTACAATTTTGGACTTTAGAATATTTATAGGCTATATCTTTTGCCTCCATTATATTATCTTCTGCACCAAGCATTATTGCTATTTTTTTCTCTGAAAAACTTTCTATTTCCACTTTTATTTCTACTGCTATACAAGATTTTTTTCCAATTCCATTATCATTATCTAATCTCATATGATAAAGAGCTTCTGGATTAGAAATACTGCCTTTTCCAAAAAAAGCTTTTTTATTTCCTGTAAAGGATTGTATTTTTTCGCTACTTGAAACATAGGCTATATTTTTGAATTCTTCTGTTTGGTATAAGTTCTTAGCGATTATCATATTGGAATTTTCTTCATACTGTAATTTTATATTTTTATCAGATTTTATTTCATCCTCACCTAATACTGGTTTTACATAATAAACAATTTTTATTTTCTTTTTCTTTGGAGCATTGTTTTTTAATGTTAATATATTGATTTTTGCACTATCTTCCTGTGGCACAAATATTTCTAGTTCTTGCATAATTTCATCACTATTATGCAAATATTTTACATATCCAAAACCATAAATAACATTATAGTTTTTATCATCTGGCTTAGGCATTGCTGTTGGCGACCATATTCTACCATTTTCTTCATCTTTTAAATAAATTGCTTCTGATGGTATATTCACAGTGGCACTATTATGCCATGCTGTTATTCTATTTAATCGACTATTTTTGTACCAAGTATATCCTCCATTTCCTTCTGTAATAACGGTTCCAAACTTTTCATTTGCCATTATATGACTCCAAGTAGTTGGTAATTTATTATGATTGTTTACTCTCATTACATATTCTTTACCATCTTCAGAAAAAGCACCATATTCATTGTAATATTTTAGATTTTGAATATTATTTAGTATATCTATGCTTTCTGTATTATCTGGTTCTTGTGTTACTTGTTCTGTTCTTTCTATTATTTTATAATTATCTAATAAATCCTCTTCTAAATCTTTTATCATATTTTCTAAATTTCCTAAATGGCTATTGATGACTAACTCTGATGTAAATTTTATTAAATTCACATCTTGTATATCCATCTCACTTTTTGATAATACAAATATTCCTCCATAAATATTTTTCATATAGGCTAAATGACTGTTTAATATAACACCTTCAATTTCATCTCTGATATAATTTTCATAACTATAATTTTCTTCATCTATGATGACTAATTCGATTTTTAAATTTTTTGTTCTAAAAAATTCATACATTTTTATGATTTGTTTTATTACATATAAATCATTTATATATTTTATGGTAACCGTTATGATTGGTAGATCTCCAGATATTCCATATTTCCATAAATCTTTTTGATAATATACTTTATAAGATAATTGATTATTTGTTTTTAATGGATTATCAAATAATAAATACCCCGCAATCGTTTGATATATGTCTATATCTTTTCCTTTGATTTCAAGATATCTTGCCTCTGCCTCTGTTTTTGCTTTTACAATTTCAAATTCTCTTGTGATATTTTCTATTATACTGTATTTACTTAAATTTTGAATAGCTAATTGCTTATCATATTCTGCTGATAAAATTAAATCAATATATCCAGATTCTCCAGGTTTGATTTTTACTGTATTTTTTAGAGCCACTACTCCTTCTGTTGTTAAACCTATTTTTCTTGATAATGGCGTAGAATTTTTTACAGCTATAGGATATTCTAAATTGTTTCTCCCTATAAATTTTTCTTTACTGATTTCAAACTCCATTTCTCCTATTTTCTCACTATTGGTTTGCATTTTAGCTATTAGATATAATTGTTTTTGATTTGGTTCTCTATTTTTTCTTTTTATAACTAAAGCGTTAGTACTTTCATCATATTCATATACTAAGAATAAATTGTTAAATGCTTGATGTGCATAATCCTGTTCTTTTTTTGATAATACTGGTTCAAAATAACTTGTTACTTCAAAGATTTTTTCTTGTTCCGTATCATTTTGTATTTTTAGTCTTCTTAATTCAACAGGTTCATTGGCATCTACTGTAATTTTCAACTTTGTTTTTATATTTTCTTTTATTTTTTCAAACTGATTTTTATCTGGCATAAATTGAATGGAAAATCTATCGCAATTGTCTTCACCAGTTGCTTTCCAGATTTCATTAGTTTCTATATCTTTTATATAAAAGAAGATTCCTTGTTCATAATCATCTGTTCTTTTGTATCGATTAATATAATTTTCATCAAATTTACTTACTCCCACTCCATTTTGATTGATTGCTACAACATATCTTTCATTTCCAATAATATTTCCTCTTATCACTCTTTCGTCAATTTTATTATATTCTCTTACAGAGTAATTTTCATAATCTTGATATTTGATTTTTTCCGGTTTTTCCTTGCTTTCTTTTGTAATTGTAAAGGTTTCTGGCATTCTTTCTTGTAATAATATGCTGACTGCTTCTAGTTCTGGATTTTCCATAAATCTTTTTTGTAATATATGATGATTTACTAAATTGTTAATCGATAATAAAATCAATGCTTGATGATGTGCCATATAGGTTTTTACCGTTTCTGAAGTTTTGCCTTTAGATAATCTTTCTGGTGTATAGTCTATAGATTCATAAAATCCATATTTATTATACATTCCTTCTTTTTCTAATATTTTTAAATTTTCTAGAACTTCTTTTGGTTTATCACAAATTGCTAATATTCCTCCATAACTAGATACAACCATTTCATCTGCTAGCCCTCTTTTTAGTCCTAGCCACGGAATTCCAAATGCTTTATATTGATAATTGGAATGTAAATCTTTTAAGTTAAATGCAGCTTCTGAAATTCCCCATGGTATTCCTAAACTATGACTATATTCTATTTGATTCATAATTAAAAATTTACAAGATTCATCTAGTAAACTTCCTTTATATCTTGGAATATTAATATTCGGCATTAAATATTCAAATGCTGTTCCTGACCAAGAGATAAGTCCTTTATATTTTTTTAATACGGTTAATGTTCTACTTAAATTATTCCAATGTTTTGGTTCTATATCTTTTTTGGCTATTGCCACTAAACTTGCCTGCCTTGCTTCAGATGCTAATAAATCATAATAAGAGTCTGTTAATCTATTTTCTTCTACATTAAAACCTATTGAAAATAATCTTTGTTCTTCACAATATAATTTTCTAAAATCTGTATTATTGATCATGATAACTATTTTATCTATCATTTCCGTAATTTTATCAATTTCTTCTATTTTTTTGGAATCTTTTATATTTATCAAAAAGCTTTTGGTTGTATACATATATCCTACAAGATTTCCACTATCTACAGTCGATACATATCTTGGAATTAGTGGTTGCCTTGTTTTTGTATGATACCAATTATATAAATGTCCATTCCATTTATCCAAATTAAATACAGAATCTATTATCTTTTTTAGCAAATCGATTGTATCTTCTAAGGTTTCAAATCCTAAATCATAACTTGTCACTACGGCTAACATCGATAATCCAATATTTGTGGAAGAAGTTCTATCTACAACTAATGGCTTTCTACCTTCTTGATAGTTATCAGGTATTAAATAATTGTTTTCAGATGTTAAGTATTCTTTAAAAAATTCCCAGGTTCTTTTGGCAATTTCTAACACTTTTTCTTTCTCTTTTTCGTTTAATTTGTCTATTTCCTTTTCTTCTTTAGGAATTACACTTATCTTATACATGATATAGGGTGTACTTATCCACAAAACACCAATCATTGTGAATACTATATTTTGCCTTAATACACTAAATAGCAATAAAATAATTGCGAAAATTACATTTGCTGTCATCATTTTATAATATTGCATGATATTTAGTGTTTTTTGCTTTTCTGCCTCTTCTGAAGTTGTCCATTCTAATAAATTTTTTCGCGAGATTAACATTCTATATACTGTTTTTGATATTGCTATAACTTCTACATATGCTTTATATGGCAAACATCCAAAAGTCAGAATGGATTTTATGATTGCTCCTTTTATACCATCTATGTGTGGGGTAAAAGTTTTTTGTTTCTTCTCATTTTCTTTTCTTGAAAATGCTAAGTTTAAAATTTCTAATAGAAATGGATATATACAAATTGTTACTATTAATGCTGTCATTATTAAGTTGTTGTTTATTATCAATGACCATATTAATAAAATAATTAAAGATATCTCAAATACACTTCTTCTCAAATTATCAAAAATTTTAAATTTTGATAATAAATTTAATTTACTTTTTAGCCATCCTATTATTTGCCAATCTCCTCTCGTCCATCTTGAGAATCGATTCATAAAGGTTACATATTTTAATGGATATCCATCCATTAGCATGATATCTGTTGCTAGTCCACATTTTAAATAATTTCCTTCTAGTAAATCATGGCTTAATACTGTATTTTCTGGTATCTGATTTTTTAACACTTTTGAAAAAACAGCAACATCATAGATTCCTTTTCCTGTAAATATGCCTTCATCAAAATTATCTTGATAGGTATCTGATATAGCATTTGTGTAACTATCAATTCCGCCTGCTCCTGCAAAAATTTTTGTAAATAGATTTTTATTGCTGATATCTAAATTTACTCCTATTCTTGGTTGTAAAATGGCATGTCCTTTTATAACCATATTTTTATTTGAATCTATTTCTGGTTTATTTAATATATGTGCCATTGCTCCTATTAATTCAGAAGCCGTATTTAATACTAACTCTGTGTCTGAATCTAGTGTGATTACATATTTTATCTGGGGTATTTCTTCTTGGTTAATTGTATTGATTTTAAATTTGTTTCTTTCATGTTTTAAAATATATTCATTAAATTGTGTTAATAAACCTCTTTTTCTTTCCCATCCTAAATATTTGTCTTCACTTTGATTATATTTTCTTTCTCTATAAATAAAATGAAATATTGGAAATTCTTCATTCTCATATTTTGCATTTAATTTTTCTACTTGATATAGTCCCTCTTCTTCTATTTCTTTGTCAAATTCTTCATCTCTATAATCACTTTCTGAACAATCTCCTAATACAGCAAAATATAAGTTTTTGCTTTTATTGGCTAAATAAAAAACTTCTAATTTTCTAAATAATTCTTGAACTTTATCTCTACTTTTTATGATTGTAGGAATCACGACAAACGTTGCATTTTCTTTATCTATCCCTTTTGATAAGTCTATTTTAGGGATTAGTTTTGGTTTTACAATTTTTCCTAAAATATATTGTATTGTTTGAATAGTTAATTCTGATATTGGTATTATTAAAAGAACGAAACTTATGATATATTGAATTAAATTTGTTGATATAACTTTTGCTATGATTGATGATAATAATAATGTTATTATCATGATGGAACAAATATATAATTTAACTTTAGCTTTATTGGAAATCTTCTTTTCTTTAAATTCTAATTTTTCGAATAATTCTTCTCTTCCTTCCTCTATTAAATAATATCCTATATGGCTTTCCTTTGTTTCTATCTTATTTTGCTCACATAATTCTATGGCTTTCTTGGCTATATAAATTTCTGATATTTTTGTTTTTTTGGCTATTTCTTTTATTGCATTTCTATAATATTCTTTTGTTTTGTATTCCATTTTTTCATATATTTTTGATGGATCCTTATTTAATATTCCTTCTACTCCATTGATTTCTTCAAACATTTCTAAAAAATTAATTCTTTGAATTTTTTTAATACTTGTTATACAATTTGCCATAGATATTTTTCTGATGGCTGTATCAAAATGTTCTTTTTGTATTGCCTCTGGTACAGTTATTCCTATTTTTTCTACTACTTCTTCTAATATATTTAAATATCCATATGCTTTTTTTCCATATTTTTTTAAAGAATAGGACATATATTCTATAAATGAATATTTCATACTTTTAAATACATCATTTTTTAGTTTTATTCCATTGATTTGATTATATACTAACTGATTCTTTGACTTTTTTTCAACAAGTCTTTCTATAATATTTTTTACTTTATATTTCTGAATCTGTGAACTTCGAATTTTTTCGCATATTTCACTTATATTTTGTATGATGGCTATTTGCAAAAATATTCCTATATTCCATATTTCTTCCATTGTAAGTGTTTTTTTCGTTTGATAGGCTTCTAAATATTTTTCTAAATTTTCTCTATTTATTTTATTATCTGTATAAGCTACTATCTCTGTTGCTAATACATATATTCGTGCAAATCCTGCATATTTTCCATTTTGAATTCCTATAAAATTTGAGTATTTTTTTAATGTTATTTCTTTTTGAATTTGACTGACTACTTCTTCAATGATATAAAAATTGTCTAATATCCACTCTCCTGCTGGGTGAATACTAATTCCTAATTTTATATGTTCATTTAATAATTGATATACTTCTTTTATATTTAAATAATTTTCTAATAATGCTGGTATTGGATAGGTGCTTTTATCTGATTTATTTTTTAGAGTATGTTGCATTGCCATTTTTTCTAAATGTCTTTTTAATTGTTCTTCATCTAATATGGCACTTTCTATGCTTAGTTTTTGATATTTTTTCAAAAAAATCCACTCCTTGCGTTTTTCAACTATTATTCGCATTTTATGGATTTTTTATGCATTTTTATCTTTCTTCAATTGCCTATATTGATTTTTTGAATTAACTAACTATTTTTGTTTTCATTTTCATTAATTTTATGTAAATTTCATATTGCATATTTAATTATGCATATTTTTTATCGAACATTTTCATAAGTTGTGTTTGCATATTTAATATTTGTGCTATATTGTTAGAATCAATTATTCTTTGTTTTCTTAATTCATCGTAGTTTCTGTCATGTTTTCGATCTATTTCATTCACATTTGTTTCAAGACTGTCAACTCTCGTTTCAAGTCTATCCATTCTCTCTTCTAGTCTATCCATTCTCTCTTCTAGTCTATCCATTCTTTGTTCTAGCTTGTCCATTCTTTCTTCTAGCTTGTCCATTCTTTGTTCTAATTTATCCATTCTGACCTTTAGCTCTTTTACATCTTGTTTTATTTCACAAATATCACTTTGCATACTTATTAGTATTGTTAAAATTTTTTCTTCCATATTCCATTTTCACCTCGCTTTATTCTGATTTTATAAAGATTAAAAATAATTTGAATAAAATAATATAGACAATTAAAGTGTTTATATATTACCATAGATTAGTCCATTTAGCAATATGAAATAAGAAAAAAGTCGAAAAATATTTCGACATCTTTCGACTTTAGTTGTTTTTTAATTTATATTCTAAACCTGTGTTTCTTTTCTTACTATCCACATTATCTATCATGTAATTGACAACTCTTTCATTTCCAATAATGATTAGCATTTTTTTTGCTCTTGTTATTCCTGTATATAATAAATTTCTGGTTAATAACATTGGAGCAGCTTGTGGTATCACCATAATGATAACATCAAATTCACTTCCCTGTGCTTTGTGAATTGTTATGCAATAGCTATGTTCTAATTCTTCTAATTGATTAAATTCATACCAACATATTTTTTCATCATCAAATTTGACAGTTATATTTTTTTCTTTTTCATTTATCTCTATTATAGTTCCTACTTCTCCATTAAAAACACCATTTCCCGCTTCTACTTCTTCGCCTTTTAGTCTTTCCCAGTACATATCATAATTGTTTTTTATTTGCATGATTCTATCACCAATTCTAAATGTTGCACCCATACTATTTTTTTCTGTTTCTCCATCTCTATGAGGATTTAATTCTTTTTGTAATGCTTTGTTTAGCTCTCTCGTTCCTAATAGTCCTTTTTTGGTAGGTGTTAATACTTGTATACTTTCAAAAAAATCATAATCTCCAAATTTCTTTAATCGTCCATTACATAATGATAAGACTTGTTCTAATATTTTTTCTTGATTATTTTCTTTTATAAAGAAAAAATCTTGTTTTGCATCTTCTACTAATTCTTTATCATCTTTTTCAATAAATCGTTTTCCACTATTCACTCTGTGAGCATTAACAATGATTTTACTTTTAGCGGCCTGTCTAAATATTTTGTCTAAGTGCACTGTTGTCATTTTTTCTGATGCAATTAAATCATGTAGTACACTTCCTGGTCCTACTGATGGTAATTGATCACTATCACCTACTAATATTAATTTTGTGCCTTTATAGATGCAATCCAATAAATAACTCATGATAAACATATCTACCATGGATACTTCATCTACAATAATGATATCAGCATCTATTGGTGCACCTTTATATTCTGTGTCTTTTTTAAATAGTGATTCTTCATCCACTTTTCCTATTTCTAGTAATCTATGTAATGTACTAGCTTCTTCTCCAGTTGTTTCTGTCATTCTTTTGGCTGCTCTTCCTGTTGGAGCACATAATACAATTTTATATTTCTTTTGTTTATATATTTCTATGATACTTTTTATGATAGTCGTTTTTCCTGTACCTGGTCCTCCAGTGATAATCGTAACATTATTTTCATTGATTGCTTTAATTGCTTCTTTTTGTTTTTCTGAAAGAATAATATCTGTTTTTTCTTCGATAATTTTTAATTCTTTTTCTATATTAGATACCTTTTTTATATTTCTTGCTTTATCTAATGCCATTACTCTATCTGCTATTTGCTGTTCTGCATTGAAAAATGTATATAAATAAATCCATTCTTCCCCATCTCTGTCTTCTATAATAATTTCATTATTTACTTTTAAATTAATGATTCCATCTTCTATTACTTCTTCTGTTATTCCTAATAATTGTTTTACATATTCTATTAAATTTGTTTTTAATGTACAACAATGTCCATTATAGGTAATTCTGATTAAAGCATATTTTATTCCACTTTTTACTCTTTTTTGATTTTCTTTTTCTATTCCTAGTCTGATTGCCATTTCATCAATTTGTTTAAAATCAACCCCTCTAGAAATTTCCATTAGAATATATGGATCTGCTTCTATTTCTTCTATTGCATTTACTCCTAATAAGTTATACACTTTTTTAGCACTTTCTGCTCCTATTCCAAATTTTTCTAGAAATCCTACGATTTGCCATACTTCCCAATTTTCCACAAAACTTTCTGATATCTCTACCGCTTTATCTTTACTGATTCCTTTTATTTGTGCTAATTTTTGTGGCTCAAATTTTAGAACATGTATAGTTTCTTCTCCAAAGTTATCTATTATTTTGGTTGCTGTTGCTGGTCCAACTCCTTTTACATTTCCATTTGCTAAATATTTTTCTAGTGCACCTAAAGTTTGTGGCATGATTTTTTCAAATGTTTCTACTTTAAATTGTTCTCCATAATCTTTATGTTCCACAAATTTTCCTATTAGTTTTAATGTATCTCCTTTGTTTATAAATGGTAAATATCCTACAATTGTAATTTGTTCTTTTTCTGTTTCTAATATTCCTACCATATAACTATTGACTTCATTTTGATAAATGATTTCTGATAATGTTCCTTCTAGTTCTTCCAATTTTCTCCTCTTTTCTTTATTATTTAATATAGTGTATCACAGAATGTTTGTTCTTTCAACTTTATTCATATCATTTTTTTATGATATCCTTCACTTCATCTACATTATCAATGATATCTTTACATTCTTTCCAATTGGTAACTTTTACACATTCATAATCAACAGACATTTTGTCTACTATTTCTCTCGTTTTGTCTGTTGAACCTAAATCAGCCACTATAATATCTTTTATATATTCTTCTTTACCGTATAATAATTTAAATAAGCTTGAACGAAGAAATCCTTCTATTCTTTCTTCCTGGTTTTTTACTGCTATTATGATATATATTCCATCAGCTTTCATGTTTGTATATGTACACATATATATAATTTGCTTTATTAACTCAAATAAGCCATAAAGAGCAAATGTCCAAAGTATGGAATTTATTATAAAATTCTCCATCTTTTTCCTCCTTATGGCTATTATATGCAATTTTTCTTTTTCTGCTACTAATAAATTTTATTCAAAAAGCTCATATATAACTATCGAAATAGCCAAAGACTTATAGGAAGACCCCAGCTATGTTTTTGGCATGAGATAGTTATATATGAGCTTTGAATGTAATCTATTTTAGCTCTATTATTTTCTCCCAAGGTAAATTTGTTTTTCCAAAATGTCCATAATTGGTTGTTTTCGTAAATATTGGTTCTCGCAATCCTAAATAGTCAATGATACCTTTTGGAGTCAAATCAAAATTTCTTTTTATGATTTCTTCAAGTTCATCATCACTTTTTGTTCCTGTTCCGAATGTATTAATATATATAGACATTGGCTGTTCCATTCCAATCGCATAGGCAATTTGTAATTCACATTTTTTAGCATATCCATTTGCAACTATGTTTTTAGCAATATGTCTTAACATATATGCTGCACTACGATCCACTTTTGTTGCATCTTTACCAGAAAATGCTCCTCCTCCATGTCTTGCATATCCTCCATATGTATCTACAATGATTTTTCTTCCTGTTAGTCCTGTATCTCCTAATGGTCCGCCTATTACAAATCTTCCTGTTGGATTTATATAATATTTCGTATTTTCATCAAGATACTTTTGTGGTACAACGGCATTTATAACTTGTTCTTTTATATCTGTTATTAGTGCATCCATATCCACATCTTCATTATGTTGTGTAGAAATTAATATGGTATCAATTCTTATTACTTCTCCATTTTCATATTCTACTGTTACTTGTGTTTTTCCATCTGGTCTTAAATATGGCATTATACCTGTTTTTCGTACAATTGTTAATCTTTTAGCAAGTTTATGCGCCATAGAAATGGCAAATGGCATATATTCTTCTGTTTCATCTGATGCAAATCCAAACATGATACCTTGATCTCCAGCTCCACCTATATCTACACCTTGTGCTATATCAGAACTTTGTTTTGTTATATTAATGTCTATATCACATGTTTTATAGTCAATATCTAGTTTTGCATTATCATAGCCAATTTCTTTTATTGTTTCTCTTACAATTTTTTCTATATCTAATTTAGCATTTGTTGTCATTTGTCCAGCTATTGTAATTTTATTTGCTGATGCAAATGTTTCTACAGCTACTCTAGAATATTTATCTTGTTTTAATGCTTCGTCTAATATGGTATCTGATATATAATCACAAAGTTTGTCTGGATGTCCTTCTGTTACACTTTCTGATGTAAAATAATATTTTTTCATTTTTTCCTCCTTTTGCGAACTTTGGGGACAGACCTTTTTGTTCGCGTTAATCCAATTTAGCTATTATTTAATATAGTTATATAGTACATTATTACTGACGCGAACAAAAAGGTCTGTCCCCAAAGTTCGCGAGTCTACAAAAAAAACTCTAGCTTTTGCTAAGAGTCTTTTCTAAAAATCATCACTCAAAGCTATTTGCTTTGCCGGTTTTAGCACCTTGTCTAAATAAATAGATAGGTTGCTGTGGATTCCATGAGCCGTTCTCTCCTCCACTCTTGATAATATATTCAATTTTCATTTTTATATTTGTTTACTTTTTAGTAAAGATTAAACAAGTTGTAATATAGCAACTTCTGCTGCATCTCCTCTACGAGGTCCAGCTTTAATGATTCTTGTATATCCTCCAACTCTACCTTCATATTTTGGAGCTATTTCGTTAAATAGTTTTCCTATTAAATCGATATTGTTTCCTTTGCTATCTTTTACTTTGTTTAATTTTGTCATCATTTTTCTTCTTGCATTTAATCTTGATGGCATATCTTTTTGTCTGCTTTCTGTTTTTTCTTCTTTTACAACTTTTAAGTATTCTTTACCATTTTTGCTTTTTGCAATTTCAGTAACTTTGTTACCTTTAGAATCTAATTTTGCTGTTACAACTTTTACATCTACAGTTTCAAAGTTATCTTTTTCTTTTATTGCTAATGCTATGATACTATCAGCTATTGCTTTTACTTCTTTTGCTCTAGCTTCTGTTGTTTCAACTTTACCATTTAAAATTAAGTCTGTTGTTAAAGTTTTTAACATTGACATTCTTATATCAGTTGTTCTACCTAATTTTCTATTTGTAGCCAATTTTTTCACCTCTTCTTTTTTTATTATTCGTCTTCTTCAGCGAAACTTAGTCCTAATGAATGTAATTTTGCAGTTACTTCATCTAATGATTTCTTTCCTAAATTTCTAACTTTCATCATATCACTTTCAGATTTATTTGTTAAATCTTCTACTGTTGCAATTCCTGCTCTCTTTAAGCAGTTGAATGATCTTACAGATAATTCTAATTCTTCTATTGATGTCTCTAAAACTTTCTCTTTTTTAGATTCTTCTTTTTCAATCATTACTTGTGTATTTTTTGTTGCTTCTGATAAATCTATGAACAATTCTAAATGTCCTGTCATAACTTTTGCTGCTAAACTTAATGCTTCATGAGCTTTTAAACTTCCATCTGTCCATACTTCTATAATTAATTTATCATAGTCAACCATTTGCCCTACTCTAGTGTTTTTTACTTGGTAATTTACCTTTTTAACTGGTGTATAAATTGAATCTATTGGAAGCACAGATATGTCTTGGTTTGGTTTTTTATTTTTTTCTGAAGGAGAATATCCTCTTCCCATATCTGCTGTCATTTCCATGATTAATTGTCCGCCCTCTGATACAGTTGCTATATGTAAGTCCGGATTTAAAATTTCTACAGTACCATCTGTAACGATATCTGCTGCAGTAACTTCTCCCTCTCCTTTAAAGTTTATTCTCATAACCTTTTCTTCATTTTCAGAAAATTTTAGTCTAACATTTTTTAAGTTAACAATGATTTCTGGTACATCTTCTACAACATTTGGTATGCTAGAAAATTCATGTAGTACGCCTTCTATCTTAACACTTGTTATTGCACAACCAGTTAATGATGAAAGTAGAATTCTTCTTAATGAATTTCCTATTGTTACGCCATATCCTCTTTCTAATGGCTCACATACAAATTTTGCATAATTATTTGTGTTATCAACCTCTAGACATTCAATATTTGGCTTTTCAAATTCTATCATTTCTACCTCCTAATATTTTACTTACAAACTATTTAGAGTAAAGCTCTACTATTAAATGCTCTTCAACTGGAATATCAACATCTTCTCTAGATGCTAATCTTATTACTTTACCACTTAAAGTTTCATTATTTAATTCTAACCATGCTGGAATTGGTCTTGATGCATTTACTTCTATATTTGCTTTTATAGCTCCATTGTCTTTTTTATTCTCTCTTACTGTTATCACATCACCTGCTTTAACTAAATAAGATGGAATATCAACCTTTTTACCATTTACTTCAAATTGTCCATGATTTACAAGTTGTCTAGCTTGTGCTCTTGAAGCTCCAAAGCCTAATCTATATACAACATTATCTAATCTGCTTTCTAATATTTGTAATAAGTTTTCACCTGTTACACCTTTTTTATTAGAAGCCATTTCAAAATATCCTCTAAATTGTTTTTCTCCAACTCCATAGTATGATTTTGTTTTTTGTTTTTCTCTTAATTGAGTTCCGTATTCAGAAAGTTTTGTTCTTTTTTGTCCATGTTGTCCTGGTGCATAGTTTCTTCTAGAGATACTACATTTATCAGAATAACATCTTGAACCTTTTAAGAATAATTTTTGTCCTTCTCTACGGCAAATACGACATTGTTCGTCTGTATAACGCGCCATCTTCTATTTACACCTCTTTCATTATTTTCGTTATTTTTATATTTTCCATTTATTATACTCTTCTTCTTTTTGGTGGTCTACAACCATTATGTGGGATTGGTGTTACATCTTTTATACTGCTTAATTCTAGACCTGCAGATTGAAGTGCTCTGATTGCTGCTTCACGACCTGCACCTGGCCCTTTAACATATACTTCAACAGTTTTTAAACCATGCTCCATAGCTGCTTTAGCTGCTGTTTCTGCAACTTCTCCGGCAGCAAATGGTGTGCTTTTTCTAGAACCTTTAAATCCTAGTCCTCCAGCACTTCCCCATGATATTGTATTTCCATTTGTATCTGTTATTGTAACGATTGTATTATTAAAACTAGAATGAATATGAGCTTCACCTTTATCGATGTTTTTTCTATTTCTTCTAGCTACTGGTTTCTTTGCTACATTCTTGTTAGCCATTATCTTAATTTCCCTCCTTATCTAACAACTATTAAACTGCTTTTTTAGATCTGCTTACTAATTTTCTTGGACCTTTTCTTGTACGAGCATTTGTTTTTGTTCTTTGTCCTCTTACTGGAAGACCTCTTCTATGTCTTAATCCTCTATAACATCCAATTTCTGTTAGTCTTTTGATATTAAGAGCTACTTCTCTTCTTAAATCACCTTCAACTTTGTATGATTCGTCAATAACTTTTCTTATATTATTAACTTCATCATCTGTTAAGTCTTTTACTCTTGTATCTGGATTTACCCCAGCTTTTTCTAATATTTTTCTTGAGCTAGATACTCCTATACCATATATATATGTAAGTCCTATTTCTACTCTTTTTTCTTTAGGTAAATCTACTCCTGCTATACGAGCCATGTTTTTTTGCACCTCCAAAATTTTTTTCTTTATTATTTTAGTGTTGTCCTAGTTTTACTTAAAGGTGAAATGCATCTATTATCATTCATAATAGATCTTTAAATAAAATTTTAGACATATATATAAACACAAATTGATAAGTAAATCTTTCGATTTAACAGCCGCTACCGAATTTGTGTTATAAACTTAAATTTAACCTTGTCTTTGTTTGTGTTTAGGGTTTTCACATATAACTCTAATAACACCTTTTCTTTTTATTACTTTGCATTTATCGCAAATTGGTTTTACTGATGGTCTTACTTTCACTTTCTTTCCCTCCTTTTGCTGGTCAGTGATAATATATTTTTGGGTTAATTACTTTGATTTATTTTGCTCTCCAAGTGATTCTTCCTCTAGTTAAATCATATGGTGATAATTCCACTTTAACTTTATCTCCTGGTAAAATTTTAATATAATTCATTCTTAATTTACCTGAAATATGTGCTAAAATTTGATGTCCATTTTCAAGTTCTACTTTGAAATTCGTATTTGGTAGTGTTTCTACTACTGTTCCTTCTACTTCTATAACATCTTCTTTTGACAAGTTTTCTTACCTCCTTCTTAAAGAGCTTATATTTTAGATTTTCTAAAATTTAGCTATAATTTTCCAAATTATAGTATTAACTCATATATTATATAATAAATTTATAGTATTGTCAACACTTCTGGCTCATTTTCTGTAATTAAAATTGTATTTTCATAATGTGCTGCTAAGCTTCCATCTTGTGTGACAATTGTCCATCCATCTTCTAATTCCCAAATATCTGGTTTTCCTTGTATTACCATTGGTTCTATTGCTAGAGTCATGCCTGGTTCAAGCCTTATTCCTTTTCCTGCTTTTCCATAGTTTGGAATACCTGGATCTTCATGCATGTCTTTTCCTATTCCATGTCCTTGAAATTCTCTTACAACAGAATATCCTTGTGATTTTACATATTCTCCTATTGCATGTGATACATCACCAATTCTATTTCCTTTTTTTGCATATTTGATGCCTTCAAAAAATGCTTGTTTTGTCACTTCTACTAATCTTTTAGCTTCATCTGACACATTTCCTACTAAATAGGTTCTTGCGGCATCTCCATTAAAGCCATTTTTTAGTGCTACTAAATCTACACTTACAATATCTCCATTTTTTATGACTCTTTTATTTGATGGAACTCCATGAATGACTTCGTCATTGATAGATATACAGGTTGAAGCAGGATATGGAGGAACCCCTCTAATTCCTGGATCATATCCTTTTTCGGCAGATTTTGCTCCATATTTTTTCATTGTTTCTTCTGCTATTTTATCTATATCCGCTGTTGTCATTCCTGGTTTTATGGCTTCTCCAATAGCTTTATGGGTTAATGCTGTAACTCTACATGCTTCTCTCATCAATTCTATTTCTTTTTTTGATTTTATTGTTACCATTTTCTACCTCTTATATTTCTTTTAAATGTTCTAATATTTCTTTTGCAACAACTTCTCCTAATTTATTGATAGATTGGCTTACTGTTTCTGTATATAATACGCCTTCTTTTTCATAATATTCTACTAATGGACTTGTTGCTGTAAAATATTGTTCTAATCTACTTTTTACTGTTTCTACATTATCATCTTTTCTTGTGATTAATTCACTTCCACATTTGTCACATTTTCCTTCTACTTTAGGTGGATGTAATACTAGATTATATACAGCTTTACATTCTTGATTTGAACATACTCTTCTATTTACAATTCTTTCTATTAGTTCTTCTTCTGGTGTTACTAAGTTGATTGTTATATCAACTTTTTCTCCTTTATTTGCTAATATCTCTTTTAATTTATCTGCTTGTACTACTGTTCTTGGAAATCCATCTAATATGACTCCATTTTTTGCATCTGGTTGATTTAATCTGTCTTCTACGATTTTGATGGTTACATCATCTGGTACTAGTTGTCCTTTTGAAATATAGCTGTCTGCTAATTTTCCTAATTCTGTACCTTCTTTTATATTTTTTCTAAAAATATCTCCTGTAGATATTTGTGGTATTCCTAATTCTCCTGATAAAATACCTGCAATTGTTCCTTTACCTGTTCCAGGTGCTCCTAACATAATGATATTCATAGTATTCTCCCTTCTTTTTAACAAAGTTTTTTTCTTTGTTTTCCTATAAGATTTAGCAAAAATTTTGCCTCTAAAAATTAGAGGCATTCTCCCATTTTTACAGCTATATTTTAGCTTATTTTTACAGTTTTGTCAATGATTTTAAGTATTTTTTATTTTTCCATCTTCGATATGTAAAATTCTATCCGCTAATTTTGCAATTTCTAAATTGTGGGTAATCATGATAATTGTCTGTTTATATTCTTTATTTGCTTTTTGTAATAGTTCTATAATCTCTTTACTTGACTTAGAATCTAGATTACCTGTAGGTTCATCCGCTAAAATGATGGTTGGATTTATCATTAAGGCTCTACCTATCGCTACCTTTTGTTGCTGTCCACCTGATAATTCATTTGGTAAGTGTTTTTTTCTGTTCTCTAAATTTAAGAATTTTAGTATATCTTCAAGTTTATTTTTATCTACTTTCTTTCTATCAAGTTCTATCGGCAATAATATATTTTCTTCTACAGTTAAATTCGGAATTAAATTATAAAATTGATATATAATTCCTATTTTTTGTCTTCTTAATATTGTTAAATCTTTTTTATTCATTTCATATATGTTTTTATCATAAAAATATACTGTTCCACTAGATGGTTTTTCTAATCCTGCAATGGAATGTAAAAGTGTGGACTTTCCGCTTCCAGAAGGCCCTGTTATGGCAATAAATTCTCCTTCTTCTACTTCAAAAGAAATGTCATTCAGAGCAATAACTTTTGCATCACCTTTCCCATAAATTTTACTTAAATTTTCTACTTTTAAAATTTTCATTCTCATTTTTCTCCTATAATTTTTATTCTTCTTTTATAAATTTTGTTGAGTATATTGCTATAACAAAAGATATTATAAATAGTAATAAAATAAATATACCAATATTGGTAAATGGAATTAATAATTTATCTACTATAATTGTTTTTTCCATAGATCTTATAATCATATATAAAATAGGAATTGACAAAATAATGGATAGGATTGTTGCTTTTATAAACATAAAAATATTTTCATATATTAGTATTTTATTTATATTTCCCTTTGTAGCTCCTAATCTTGATAATGCTTTAAATTCTTCTTCTCTTTCACATAAACTTGCATTGATTATATTTATAGAACTTATGATTCCTATAACTATAATTGTTAAAATAATAGTTTGTAATATTAGTTGTAAAATATCTGTATACATTATTTTTTCTTGATTATCTAAAGAATAATATCTTGCACTAATATCCATATTTTGTTTTTGAATAATATCTTCCATATAATTTGAAAAATCAATTATATTTCCACATTTTATTTTAACAAAATTTCCACTTTCACTATTACTTGTATTTCCATAATGCATCCATATATTATGTTGGTATAACCTTTTTGGATGAGCATTTATTTTTTCCTCTATATTATTAAAAGTTTCCATATTTGTAAAAATTGTTATTCGTTCTTTATTCTTTATTTCTTTATACCCATTAGGAAGTATATCTGTTAAAACAAAGTTCTCTTTTAAATTTTCATCATCAATTATTTCATATCTTAGAAATTCTTCCTCTTCATTTACATTATTAAAAGCCAAATTGTAATAAACTATTTTTAAATTAAAATCATAATTTGTTTTAAACGCAGTACTATATTTATATATAAATTCTTGTTCTTCTTCTTTTAAATCTCTTTCTGTAACATTATTATAAATAATATAATCTCCAACATTTCCATTTAAATCAGTTATATAATTATTATAAGATTTATCATCTAATCCAATTATTTGTATTGGAAAATACATTACATCTGCATATCTACAATTTGCTATAAGAGCATCTTCTGGTTCTACTAAAGCATATAATCCCATTACTTTATATTCAAAATATTCAATTTTATCACCAGAAGTATTAACATAGTTTTCAAGTATAGTCTTGTAATATTTATTTGAATTTTCACTAGTGTTTAATTCGGCATCAACATCATATTCATTTATTAAATTTGCTGCTACTTTTTCATAATTTATATAGGTAGTAATTGTAATATATGAAGTCATACATATAACAAGTAAAATTGTTATAATTCTATATTTATTTTTATTTCTTTTTAAATTTTTTAAAGCTAATTTTTCTTCTATTGAAAGAAATTTTTCAAAAATAGAATTGCTTTTTTTATATTTTATTTGTTTATTATTTTTAATTCCTTGTATAACAGATGTACTACTTGCTTTTACACTAGGAATTAATGAAGATATATAAATATTAATAAATATTATAGCAAAAGATAGAATCATATATTTAATATCTAATATTAATTTAAAATTGTATATAGTAGAATTTGCTATATTATTCAACATCTTTAAAAGAATAAATGAACCTAAAACGGAAATTAAAAATCCTATAATTATTCCAATTATTCCTATAATAAAATTTTCTAAAAAAGTCATTTTTAATATTTGACCTTCTGTTGCACCAATGCTATTTAATACTGCATATTCTTTTTTTCTTTCATTAATAGTTATTAGAAATGCATTATATAATATTATGACTGATAAAACTGAAAAGATTAATAATATAACTATAAGCATAATATCTAAAATGTAAGTAAAGTTTAATCTAGCTTGACATATTGGAACATCATTTACATAAGCTTTTGCTTCAATAGATACATCTATTAGACCATAAGAGTTAAGCAATTTTGTATTTAACTCACAGTGTTCGTATGCTTCACTCAATGTTAAATTTAAAGTTTCTAATATATTATTTGTATAAACACAAGTTTTTCTATAATTATCATATTTAATATAGATATTTATTCCATCAACAATTTGAAAAGAATCTGGCAAATTATCTATTTCATATAATTGTCCTTCATCATTTTCTTGTAAATAAATTTGACTAATATATTCTTTATCTTTAATTTTAGTAAAACTGTCCAAATTAATATTTCTTATTACAAAATGATAGTCATTATATTTACTGGCAATATTTTCTTTAAAACTATTACTTATACTAGTTGCTACCAATAGTGTTGATATTATAAGAAATGCACATAATGCTATTGAAATTGTGGTATATATTGTTCTTTTTATATTTTTTCTCATATTATTAAAAGTTAATTTTGTTTCTATTTTCATATTTTTTCTCCTATTATATAAAGAGGAGGTCCAAATTTTGAACTTTCTCCAAATAAAATACATTTTATATACAATATTAATATAACATTAGTCAAAAATATTAGCAATCAATTTTGAAAAAATTAGCTAAAAATGTAAATTATTTCCTTAAAATTGTTTATAACAAAAAGCAATATTAAAAAAAATGCAAAAAAAATACAAGGTATACATATCCTTGCATTTTTTATATTCTATTCTAAGAATCCTTTGTAATGTCTCATTACTAATTGAGATTCTAATTGTTGTACTGTTTCTAGTGCTACACCTACAACGATTAGTATAGATGTTCCACCAAATGAAACATTTAAACTTGTAAATCTTAATAACATTGGAAGTATTGCTATGATAGATAAGAATAATCCTCCAAAAATTGTTAATTTTGTTATAATTGATGATAAATATTCTGTTGTTGGTTTTCCAGCTCTAATTCCTGGGATGAATCCACCATTTTTCTTGATATTATTTGATACTTCTGCTGGATTAAATGTAGCATAAGTATAGAAAAATGTAAATCCCATAATTAATAGTAAATATACGATTGCATTTGCTAGTGAATATCCCCATCCAACACTTGATGATGATGTTGCAAGAGAGAAATTATAAACTCCTGCCCAAAATCCTGTTAATGTTGATGGATCATGTACAAACATAGATATAATCATTGCTGGAAATGTCATAAATGATGAAGCAAAAATTACTGGCATAACGCCTGCCATTGCTAATTTCAATGGTATATGTGTATTTTGTGCTCCTACCATTCTTCTTCCTACAACCTTTTTAGAATATTGTACAGGAACTCTTCTTTCAGCTTGTTGTACAAATACAACTCCTGCTACTAGAAGTATAGCTCCTATAATGATTCCTAAAGATGTGATTAATCCTATTGTACTAAATCCTGTAGATGTTACTATTAAATTCCATACAGTAGTAACTGCAGCTGGTAATCCTGATATGATACCTATAAATATGATGATAGATATACCATTTCCAATTCCTTTGCTTGTGATTTGCTCTCCTAACCACATAAGTAAAGATGTTCCTGCAACTAATGTTGCTACTACTAATGCTCCTGTTAACCATCCTGGATTAATAAATACTCCTGAATTTTGATATGATAAATAGATACCAATAGCTTCAATTAAAGCTAACACAATTGTTATGATTTTTGTGTATCTATTCATGATTCTTTTTCCTTCTTCTCCACCTTCTTTAACTAATCTTTCTAAAGATGGTATTACCATTGCCAATAATTGTACAACAATTGATGCTGTAATATATGGGCTTATTGACATTGCAAAAATGGAAAACCTTGAAAAAGCACCTCCTGAAATGATGTCTATAAATCCAACTAATCCGTTGTTAGAAGACATCGCTTCATTTAATATTACTGTATTTACACCTGGTACTGTGATATAACAGCCTAATCTAAATAAGATTATTAGTACTAGTGTATAAAAAAGTCTTTTTCTTACATCCGGTGTTTTTAAAGCGTTTTTTATTGTTTTAAACAACTAAATCACCTCTGCCTTTCCGCCTAGGGCTTCTATTTTTTCCTTAGCAGTAGCAGTAAATCTTTTTGCTTTAACATTTAATTTTTTATCTAATTTTCCTGTTGCTAAAACTACAATTCCGTCATTTATTTTTCCGATGATTCCTTCTTCTACTAAGCTTTCTGCTGTTACATCTGTTGCTTTTGATTTATTTAACATGGTTAATGTTACTTCTGTATAGTTTTTAGCGTGAATATTTGTGAATCCTCTTTTTGGTAATCTTCTATATAATGGTGTTTGACCACCTTCAAAACCTCTTCTTACTCCTCCACCAGATCTAGCTTTTTGTCCTTTATGTCCTTTACCTGATGTTTTTCCTGTTCCAGAACCAATTCCGCGTCCAACTCTTTTTCTATCTTTTTTCTCAACAGCTGGTTTTAATTCTCCTAATTTCATTTTTTGCACCTCCTTGACTAATCTAAACTAGTGATTACCCCTAATTTAATATTTTTTAGATAATATCTTCAACTTTCTTATTTCTCTTTTTAGCAACTTGTTCAATCGTTCTCATGTTTTTTAATCCTTCAATAGTTGCATATACAACATTTCTTGGATTGTTTGTTCCAATAACTTTTGTACGAATGTCTTTATATCCTGCAAGTTCTAGTACTGGTCTTACACTTCCTCCAGCAATAAGTCCTGTACCAACAGCAGCAGGTTTTAACATAACTTTCGCACTACCAAATTGTCCAATATATTCATGAGGTACTGTTGTTCCAACTACAGGAACCTCTACTAAATTCTTTTTTGCTTCTTGAATAGCTTTTTTAATAGCATCTGGTACTTCGGCAGCTTTACCATTTCCGATTCCTACATGTCCGTTTTGATCTCCAACGATTACAACAGCACTAAATCTAAATGTTCTACCACCTTTAACTACTTTTGCTACTCTATTGATAGCTACTACTTTTTCTTTTAATTCTGGCATTTTATTTTCTTCCATAGGTTTTATTTTTTCCCTCCTTTTTCTTGCTTTAAATTAGAACTCTAGTCCACCTTCTCTTGCAGCTTCAGCTAATTCTTTTACAACACCATGATATACATATCCACCACGGTCAAATACTACTGTTTTTATTTTTTTAGCAGTAGCTCTTTTAGCGATTAAAGCTCCAACTTCTTTAGCAGCTTCTATATTAGATTTTTTTGTTTTTACTTCTTTATCTAATGTTGAAGCTGATACTAGTGTATTTCCAGCAACATCATCTATAATTTGAGCATATAAATTTGAATTGCTTCTATATACACATAATCTTGGTCTTTCTGCTGTTCCAGATACTTTTGTTCTAACTCTTGCATGTCTTCTTGTTCTTTCTAATTTTCTATCTGTTTTCTTAACCATTTTTTACTCCTTTCCGAAAAAATCGAGTTTCAGTTTTATTTATAATTTACTTTTATTTAAGTCTATTTACCTGTCTTTCCTTCTTTGCGTCTAATAACTTCTTCAGCATACTTAATACCTTTACCTCTATATACTTCAGGTGGTCTTTTTGTTCTGATATTAGCAGCTGTTTGACCAACTAATTCTTTGTCAATTCCTTTTACGATAATTGTATTTGGGTTTGGAACATCAAAAGAAATTCCTGCTGGTGCTTCAAAAATTACTGGATGAGAATATCCTAATGTTCGATTTAAGTTATTTCCTTGTTTTGCAACTCTATAACCTACACCATTTATTTGTAATTCTCTAGTATATTCTTTTTCAACACCATTTATCATATTATTAATTAAAGTTCTTGTCAAACCATGTAAGCTTCTGTTGAAAGCTTCATCATTTGGTCTTGTAACTTTAATCATATTATTTTCTAATGATACAGAAATATTTTTATGTATTTCTTTTTCTAATGTACCTTTAGGTCCTTTTACAGTTATTTTTTGTCCGTCTATTTTTACTTCAACACCTGCTGGTACTGCAATAGGTTTATTTCCTATTCTTGACATTTTGTTTTCCCTCCTTTTTGGCTATTGTATTACCAGATGTATGCTAAAACTTCTCCTCCAACACCTGCTTCTCTAGCTTCTTTGTCTGTTTTTAGACCTTGTGATGTAGAGATGATTGCTATACCTAATCCGTTTAATACTTTTGGTAATTCTTCTTTATTTGCATATACTCTTAATCCTGGTTTACTGATTCTTTTTATTCCATCAATTACTCTTGTTCCTTTTTCGTCATATTTTAGAGTAATTCTAATAATTCCTTGATTCTCATTATTTATTAATTCAAATGCTTTGATATATCCCTCTTTAAATAATATTTCAGCAATAGATGTTTTCATCTTTGATGCTGGTATATCAACTGTTTTATGCTTTGCACTGTTAGCATTTCTTATTCTTGTTAACATATCTGCTATTGGATCTGTAGTATTCAATTTACTTTCCCTCCTTTTCTTATTACCAACTTGCTTTTTTTACACCTGGAATTTCACCTTTATGTGCTAATTCTCTGAAACATACACGGCAAATTCCATATTTTCTAATATAAGCATGTGGTCTACCACAAATTTTACATCTATTGTATTCTCTTGTTTTATATTTTTGTGGTCTAGCTTGTTTTACTTTCATTGCTTTCTTAGCCATAGTTTAATTTTCCTCCTTAAACTTAATTATTTTTGAAAGGCATTCCTAATAATTTTAATAATTCTTTTGCCTCTTCGTCTGTTTCAGCTGTTGTTACAAATATGATATTCATACCTCTTAATTTATCTACTTTATCATATTCGATTTCTGGGAATATTAATTGTTCTTTTATTCCCATTGAGTAGTTTCCTCTACCATCAAATGAATTTTCAGAAACACCTCTAAAATCTCTAACT
>CALXUT010000035.1 GCA_944391755.1 uncultured Clostridia bacterium | reverse complement strand
GATAGACAAAGATAAAAATGTATTTATAACGTTTAATTTTGCTCCATTAAATACAATAAATGAAAATATAGATGAATTTATTGAAATAGACGAATTTTTAAATAATGACAAATCATTTAAAAGTAATGTTGTATAAAATAAATACAAGATTTTGTAGATGTAGAAAATTACTACATTATTTTTTGAAAAATAAAAAATGGAAGTTAATAAAACTTTCACCCCTAATATTAGCTTTCCAACCATCAACAAAAGGAATATTAGGATAATTATTAGAAATTTGTTGTGCGGACAAATAAGGTCTAGAACCAACAGGTATTTCACCAGTCACCAAATCTACTCCATCAGGATTTACCATAGGAACAAGATAAATGGTTACATTTTGAAATAATTCTCTTGCAGAATATCCGAAAATCGTTAAATTATTTTTATAACAATAGCAATAATCTGCTAAAAATTTCATAAGGACGACAGATGTTATCCACTCATTACCATGATAAGAAGAAGAATAAAACACTTCTTTTGGACCTTGCCCCATTTTAATATAAGGAATATTCGTATTTAAAATACTTTTGCCAATGGAACCAATTTCAAGAAAAGGATATAAGTTCCTCAAGGAATTCAAATTAATTTCTAAAATAGTAGAACTGTAACTAATGTTTGTAGGAACAATAAAGCCAAGAGCACCATTTATATAAGGGGATAAAGTTCTCCAAGTATTAGAGCCAACGATACCATCAGGAGTAAGACCAAAATTTCTTTGAAAATGGATAACAGCATTTCTTGTACCATTACCAAAAATTCCATCGATAGTACCAGTATAAAACCCTAAAATTTGTAAAATGTTTTGTAAAAATTCTACTAGAGGACCAGTAGAGTTTAGTTTTAAAGTCTTCATAATAACCTCCGTATTATATGTTTTTTAAACTTATACTTAAGATATATTATGAAAACATAGCAAAAAAGTTGAAAAATTTAATTTAAGGACAGACCTTTTTGGTAAATTTTAACCCAAAGGTCTGTCCCCATTTTCCGCGCCAAGGACAGTCCTAATAGTTCGCGCAAAGGACCGTCCCCAAAGTTCGCATCAAGGTCTGTCCCCAAAGTTCGCACAAAGGACCGTCCCTAAATTCCGCAAACCATATAAATTATTTTCAACCAATAATTTCGCTCTTTTTACTGTTTTTTCATCAGAATGTAAAGCATTTTCTATAAATTCTGGATGGTCAATTAAAAATTGTTTCATTGTTTCATCTGGATTTTTAAAGAATTTTTTTAACATATCTAATTGGTTTTCATTAATGATACCATTAGAAAAAGCGGTTTCAAATAAAGTATTATCTACATTGACTAAAGAATAAGCTTTTACCCCTTCAGCTTCCATTTTTTCTTTTCCACCTTGCATACGATCAACAACTACACAAGACCAACGCATAGTTCCACCCAAGTTTTTAATAGCAGGAATCCAAGCTCTTATATAACTAGAAGCAACTGTTACTAAATCTGCAACATGTAACACTTTTGCATGATTAAGGTCTTGTAAAGTTTCTGTTTTTTCAAAATTATAATCACTAACAACGGTAGATAAATCTTTATAAATTGAAATATGAGGTTTTTTTAATAGATAAGCAATCATATTAGAAAAGAACCAATCTCTTCTTTCACCACCAGAAACATAGTCAATTTCTGATACATTTATATTTTCTAAAATATAAGATTTCATAGATTCAATAACTTGATGATAAATTTCATTTTCTTGATATTGTTTTAATACCTTTTCAAAAACCTTTTTTGGTAAAGTGAATTTATCAGATAAGGCCTCATCAATAAAATCTAACAATTCTTTAGCTTGTTTTTCATCACCATATACAAAATGGGTATTTATAAAATAGGGCCCTATTTTACCAGAAGTATACCAAAATGGTTTATTTTCTTCACAAAATCTTATAGCATTTGTTTTAAATAAATAAGACATAATATCAGACATAAATAGTTCCTCCTTAAATTTTATTAAGAGCATAATATTATAAAAAAGGAAATAAGTCAATATAAAGCAAAAGACTTTCCAGAAAAACTATTGACAACCATGAAAGAGATATAATATGATTGCTTTAATAATAATGAGAAAGGATGGAAGAAAATGAAAATTTTATTAAAAAACGGAAATCTGATTGATTACAAAAACAAAGTAAATGACAAATATGACATTTTGATTGAAGATGACAAAATAACGAAAATAGGACATAAGATAGAAGAAAGTGCAGACCAGATAATCGATTGTACAAATTTAAAAGTCATACCAGGAATGATAGACATGCATTGCCATTTAAGAGAACCAGGATTTGAATACAAAGAAACCATCGAAACAGGAGCGAAAAGTGCAGTTGCAGGAGGATTTACAACAATATGTCCAATGCCAAATACAAAACCAGTTCCAGATAATAAAGAAACTTTAGAGAAAATTATAAAAGAAGCTAAAAGAGTAAATTTATGTAATATACTTCCTTATGCATCTGTAAGTAAAGGAGAAAAAGGAGAAGAATTAGTAGATTTTGAAAAATTAAAAAATGCTGGAGCTATTGCTTTTTCAGATGATGGAATGCCAGTTGTGAATAGTAGAATAATGAGAGAAGCAATGATAAAAGCAGATAGTTTAGGAACTTTTGTAGCATCACATTGTGAAGAAAAATCGGTATCAGCAGGTGCTATTAATGCTGGACCAATTGCAGATAAACTAGATGTACAAGGTGTCTTACCAGAAGCGGAAGAAATTATGGCAGCTAGAGAAATTGTTGTTTCAGAAACAAACAATGTAAGAGGACATATCTGTCATATCAGTACAAAAACAACAAAAAATATGGTAAGAGATGCGAAAAAAAGAGGCGTAAAAATAACTTGTGAAACATGTCCACATTATTTTGCATTCACAGTTGATGAAGTGTTAAATACAGGAGTAAATGCCAAAATGAATCCTCCATTAAGAGAAGAAAAAGATAGAAAAGCAATTATTGAAGGATTAAAAGAAGGAACAATTGATTGTATCATAACAGACCATGCCCCACACAGCAAAGAAGACAAAGCACAAGGATTAGAAAAAGGGCCAAATGGAATTATTGGATTTGAAACAGCATTATCAGCAGAAATCATGTATTTAATAGATACAAAGGAAATCAATTATTTAGATTTAGTAAAATTAACTTCCTATAATCCTGCACAATTATTAAAAATAGATAGAGGAACAATAGAAGTAGGAAAAGTAGCGGATATCACAATATTTGATCCAAATGAAACATATATGTATACAGAAGATAAAGTTATATCAAAATCAAAAAATAGTCCTTTTATTGGAAAAGAATTAAAAGGCAAAGTAAAATATACAATTGTAGGTGGAAGAATCGTATATAAAGGTTAGGAGTAGAGAAAATGAAAAATAAAATAGATGAATTAATAAAAAAGATAAAAGAAATGCAAAATCCAACTGTCATGGGATTAGATCCAAGATATGAAATGATACCAGAAGTTATCAGAAATAAATATCCTCAAACTTTAGAGGGTGTAGCGAAAGCCATTGTAGAATTTAATAAAAAACTAATTGATGCAACATATGATATTATACCAGCAGTAAAGCCACAAATTGCCTTTTATGAAATGTACGGTTTAGAAGGAATGAAAGCATTTGAAGAAACATGTAAATATGCAAAACAAAAAGGAATGTTAGTCATTGCAGATATCAAAAGAGGAGATATCGGAACAACGGCAAAAGCTTATTCAAATGCATTTTTAGGAAAAACAAAAATAGGAGATAAAGAAGAATCTATATTTGATGTAGATTTTGTAACTTTAAATCCCTATATGGGCTTAGATAGTGTTAAACCATTTATAGAAGATTGCGTAACTTATAATAAAGGTGTATTTATATTAGCTAAAACATCAAATCCATCATCAGGAGATTTACAAGATGTAAAACTACAAGCGGGAGAAGAAGTATATATAAAAGTTGCTAAATTGATAAAAGAATGGGGAAAGGATTTAGTTGGAGAAAATGGATATAGTAGTGTAGCCGCTGTAGTTGGGGCAACCTATCCAGACCAATTAGAAGAAATTAGAAAAGTCGCACCAAATACATTTTTCTTAATACCTGGATATGGGGTACAAGGAGGAAAAGCAGAAGACATTGCACTTGCATTTGATAAGAATGGATTAGGAGGAATTGTTAATAGTTCAAGAGGTTTAATGTGTGCATATAAATCTGAATTATGGAAAGATAAATATGCAGAGGAAGAATTTGATAAAGCAACGAGAGCAGAAGCTATCAGGATGAAAGAAGAACTAAACAGTGCCATAAAATAATTAAGTAAAATCTAAAAAAAGATGGAAGGAGAATAAAATGCCAAAACAAATACTAGCACAATTGTTAAAAAAAGAAGAAATTATAAAAGATGTTTTTCAATATAGTGTGAAAGCAGATGAAATTGTCAATATTGCAAAACCTGGACAATTTATAGAAATAAGGGTTTCTGATCAAACAGAACCATTTTTAAGAAGACCAATTAGTATATACAATTTAGACAAAGAAAATGGAATTTTAGAATTTATAGTGCAAGTAAAAGGAAAGGGAACAGAATTACTTTCAAGAAAAGAAATAGGAGATAAAATAGATATCATAGGACCATTAGGATTTGGAACTTTTAAATTTAGCCAATATGAAAAAATAGCGATAATCGGCGGAGGAATTGGTATATTTCCATTATATGAATTAGCCAAACAAGCTAAAAAAGAAGGAAAAGAAGTGCATTGCTATTTAGGATTTAGAAATAAAGATTTTGTCATGTTAGAAAAAGAATTCCAAGGTGTTACAGATAAATTGGTAATAACAACAGATGATGGAACATATGCCAATAAAGGATTTGCCATTGATTATTTAAAAGAAGATATGGAAACGGAAAAATATGAGTGTATATTTGCTTGTGGACCAATCCCAATGTTAAGAGTAGTAAAAGAATATACGGATAATCATAACACCAATTGTCAAATATCTTTAGAAGAAAAAATGGGATGTGGATTAGGTGTATGTTTAGGCTGTGCTGTAAAAACAGCGAAAAGTCCAAAAGAAGCACCAGAATATTTCCATGTATGTAAGGGTGGACCAGTTTTTAATGCAAAAGATGTAGAATTTTAACAAAATAAAATTTGACAATAAAGATTCTTAGAAATCAAAACGATAGAAAGGAAGATAGGAAAATATGAACACAAAAATAAATTTCGCAGGAATAGAAATGAAAAATCCTGTAACAGTGGCATCTGGAACATTTGGATATGGTAGAGAATATAGTGAATTTTTTGATTTAGGATTACTAGGAGCAGTAATTACAAAAGGAACTTCATTAAAACCAAAAAGCGGAAATAAACCACCAAGAGTATGTGAAACAGCAAGTGGAATGTTAAATAGCATAGGACTTCAAAATCCAGGAGTAGAATATTTTGCAACAAATGATTTACCATATTTAAGAAAATTTGATACCAAAATTATTGTAAATGCATGTGGAAGTTCTATAGAAGAATATGTAGAATTATGCAAAATACTAAATACTTTAGATATTGATGGAGTGGAATTAAATTTATCTTGTCCAAATGTAAAAGAAGGATGTATGGCATTTGGAAATACATATGAAGGAGTAAGAAAAGTTACAAGTGAAGTAAGAAAAGTATTAGACAAGCCTTTAATTGTAAAATTAACACCTAATGTAACAGATATAGCCAGTATTGCAAAAGGTGTAGAAGATGGTGGAGCTGATGCAGTTTCATTAATTAATACATTATTAGGAATGAAAATTGATATATATAAGAAAAAGCCAGTTCTTGCCAATAATACAGGGGGACTATCAGGTCCTGCTATAAAACCAGTAGCAGTAAGAATGGTTTATCAAGTTGCACAGGCTGTCAATATCCCTATTATGGGACTTGGTGGAATTGTTTCTGGTGAAGATGCTGTAGAATTTATGTTAGCAGGAGCAACAGCTATATCAATTGGAGCTGGTAATTTTATAGACCCATATACTTCTATAAAAACAATAGCTGGAATAGAAGAGTATATGAAAAAGTGCGATATAAATGATATTAATGAGATTATAGGAAAAGTGGAGATGAATGGGTAACTTATAGATTTATTCTTTTTTATATTGACTTCATTTAATAGAATATGATATGCTAAATTAGAATTATTTTAATATTTCTTGTTTTAAACCCATTTTAAATAAAAGGGGTTAAAAAATAACAAGAATTGATAAAATAAGGAGGTATTATTATGAAGAAGCAGGACGATTATCGGAAGGTTTTGAATAGGAGAAGGGAGAAACTAAAAAGAACAAAAACATCTTTCTATTCCGCCGGCTATTTGGAAAAAGATAACAGATTCAATATAGACTTAAAAAGACCTAGTTTTGGAGGCCCTGGAGTTGATCTTTGTGGTCCACATGTTTACTTTGGAGCAACAAAAAGATTTGTTGAACTTGAGAAGGAGAGAAAAAAATAATAATACGCCATTTCAATTTTTATCATTTTTAATAAAGATGATAAAAAAACTCAGTGAATTATTCACTGAGTTTTTTTACTTTAAGATGAATTTATAAAACTAAAAAATAAAGACAGATATAAAACGATTTAAATGCAAGTTAAAAAAATTATCTAAATTACTTGACAAGTTTTGCCAATTAATGATATAAAATAGATAATAAAATTTATTGTATACATAAAACTTGTAATTCGATTAGTTTTGTGATATAATATTAAAGACATTACAAAATAATGCTAAAATTTTATATTTAGTTTGCAAAATGCATAATACACATGTTAATTGCATACAATATAAAAAGGTTGGTTGAGGATAGAATAGGCAGCTATCACGCCAGAGATGGTCTTAAAAGCAGATGTGGGATACGCCGCCCCACCAATTAACCGAACAAAAAGAGAGATACCTGCAAAGTATCTCTTATTTTTTCTTATATGGTATATATTTTCCATTTTTTATTGAGTAGTTTAATTTATCCTCTGTTATAGGAAATATAGTTCTAAACAGTAGATTTCCATTTCCTTTAATAATTTGAATGCCAACTAAAGAAATATCATTTAATTTTTTAATATATTGAATATTACCATTTTTATGCAAGCCTATATAATCTGGATTTTTTATAATTAAAGGAATAGAAGTTATTGCTTGATTGTATGCAGAAGGGCTTGAGTATTCATCTTTATGTTTTTCACAATGTTCTTCAATTCTAGTAGACCAAATATTAATATTTTGTGGTTTTAAATCTAAATCTAATAAATTTATGACTTCCTCAGAAAGTTCTCCGATTTTTATATTTTTACTTTTTCCTTTGCTAATTTTATTAATATCAAGTTTCTTCATTTAGTTTCTCCTTTTAGAATTTTGAAAAGATTTTAAATAGTTAATTTATGATTTTTCACAATTCTGCATCCTTTTTAATTGTATACATTATAAAACAAATGTTCATAAAAGTCAATTACCTATGATAAATATTGTGACAAATTATTAAAATAAAAAACTTACAAAACGATATTCATCTGTAAACTTTTTATATAAACAATATTTCAATTATTGAGTACAGTAGGATTAAATGAAGCAACAATTTAGATTTATAAGGACAATGACTAGATTTGTATTTGGATTCTTAGAATAGAGGGAATTGAAGAATATATGAAAAAATGTAATATAAATGATATAAATGAAATTATTGGAAAAGTGGAAATGAATAGGTTTTAAAAATAATAATTACGAAAAAAATTCCCCTTTAATATATATATTGCCCTCTTATCGCTTGAGGCTTGCGGAAAAGAAATAAGAAAGGAGGTATTATTATGTACTTTATTTGTATATTTCTATTTTAGGATTTTTATTAATATCAATCTTAAGATTATAATCTTTTTCGATTAATTTATTAACAATGGAATAAACTAATCCCATAGAACCTAAAATACAAATATACTTTCCTTTATTAGCAATAAGATTTAAGTTTTTTTCATCAAATATTTTATTGATAATTAAGTTATTTTCCATAATTTCACCTCATTCTATGTAAGAGGGGAATTTTTTTCGTTATTGGTGGAGATGAGGAGAGTCGAACTCCTGTCCATCATACTTTCCACATAAACTTCTCCGAGTGCAGTTTGTTAATCAAATTCATTTAGAAAAAGTAAACAAACATACAAATTCTAAATATATCTATA
>CALXUT010000034.1 GCA_944391755.1 uncultured Clostridia bacterium | reverse complement strand
AGTATTTTTTCTCCATTTATTGTTTTTGATAAGTTTTTTACTTCTAAAATCTCATTACCTGGTTCTCTATCTGGCTTAAAATCTATATATGGATATTTTCTATTTGATGGTTTTATTTCATCTAATTCAATTTTTTCCAATGTTTTCTTTCTTGATGTTGCTTGTTTAGATTTTGAAGCATTGGCACTAAATCTTGCAATGAATTCTTGTAGTTCTTTTATTTTTTCTTCTTTCTTTTTATTTTGTTCTTTCATTTGTTTTAATGCTAATTGGCTTGATTCATACCAGAAATCATAATTTCCTGGATACACTTTTATTTTTCCAAAATCTACATCTGCAATATGCGTACATACTTTATTTAAAAAGTATCTATCATGTGATACAACAATGACTGTATTTTCAAAGTTAATTAAAAATTCTTGTAACCAATTAATACTTTTTAAGTCTAAGTCGTTTGTAGGCTCATCTAGTAATAATACATCTGGATTTCCAAATAATGCTTGTGCTAAAAGAACTTTTACTTTGTCTTTTGCTTCTATTTCACTCATCATTTTATAATGATTTTCAGGGATAATTCCTAAGTCATTTAATAATATTGCTGCATCTGATTCTGCATTCCATCCATCTAGTTCTGCAAATCTTTCTTCTAATTTTGCAGCTTTCATTCCATCTTCTTCTGAGAAATCTGGTTTCATATAGATGGCATCTTTTTCTTTCATAATATCATACAATTCTTTATTTCCCATAATAACTGTATCGATTACTGTATATTCTTCAAATGCAAAGTGGTCTTGTTTTAATATAGATAGTCTCTCTCCTTTTTCTAGTGAAACGTCTCCTTTGCTTGGTTCTATTTCTCCTGATAGGACTTTTAAGAATGTGGATTTTCCTGCTCCATTTGCTCCTATAATTCCATAACAATTTCCTTTTCCGAATTTTATATTGACATCTTCAAATAATACTCTTTTTCCAAATCTGACTGTTACTCCATTTGCTGTTAACATGACAACCTCCTTATTTTTGCTTATTTTCTAATTTCTTGCCTATATACTATACCACATTTTTACAGTTTTAACAAGTGTATATGCTAGAATTATTCTCTTTTAAGGTTAGAATTCACTACATATATAAATATATTTCTCAAAAGTTGATATATAAATATTTTTGTCAAAAACATAGCTAGGGTCTTCCTATGGGTCTTTGACTTTAAAATATTTATATATCAACTTTTGAAATAATTTTTAAATAAGATGTAGTAAATTCTAATTTTTTAAATAGATAATTTTTTCTATAATATTTATATCTTCTATTTTATTAATTCCAAAGCACTTCTTTCCTAAGTCTTTTATTGATGCTCCTAAATGATACATTTCTATATTATCAATGATAATGAATCTATCATGAAATTTATTTGTTTTGGCTACTTTTAATACAGGATATTCTTTATTGAATTTTTGAATATCTAAATTTTCAATATTACTTTTATTAGATGTTAATATAACAACTTCAACATTCTCTTTCTTTTTAGTTAGCATTTTCAAAACACTGTCATCTACATAATTATCTATAATTAAAATTTTGTTAGTTGCTCTTTTTATAAGATCAATAATTATACTATATGCATCATATATTTGACCTTCAAAGAATATCTTTTGTTTAATATTTTCTTCATGTTGTAATTGGTCAAATATTATATCAAACTTTTTATCTTGTTCAATAAATTTTTTATCCATCTTATTTTCAATACTAATTACTTTTTCAAATAAATTTTTATTTATATTTATAAATTTTCGCATTTCGACAAATGCATCCATTATTTTAATACTAACTTGTACAGCAACTTCACTTTTCAATATTCCTGATAACATGGCTATTCCTTGTTCTGTAAAAACATATGGTAATTCTCTTCTACCACCACGTTTTTCTACTTTATTATCATCTTCTATTTTTGTGGTCACAAATTGTGACCACAAAACATCAAATTCGCTTTTTGTTAATCTAAAGCAAAATCTTTCTGGAAATCTATCTATATTTCTTTTTACTGCCTGATTTACCTTTTTAGTTTCATACTGATATAGCATTGCAACATCACTATCTAGCATAACTTGCTTTCCTCTTATAGTATATATTAAATTCTTTATATCTGTATTAGATAATTCATTTTGAATCATTAACTTATTTTCTTCCATAATTCCACATCCTTTTTAACTATTATTAGTATAAAACATTTGTTTGTATTTGTCAAGGTTTTTATACTAATAATCATAAATTTTTATATATCGTAACACAAGCATATATATAATTCTTCAAACATATTGAATTCCTTGTCGATTTATGTTATTTTATAAGCATATGAGGTGATGTTTATGAAGAAAAAATTAAAAATTGTAAACAAATTTCGTTTTTGTTTAGCAATTCTATTATTGATTCTTATTATTGTATTAGGATTTATTTTAATTTCTAAAAAAATTTCTACTGATGAACAAACACCAATTGCAGAATCTAATACAACAAATGATAATGTTGTAGAAGAACCTAAGAAAGAAGATATTCATATATCTATGAGTGTAATTGGTGATATTATGTGCCATAATTCTCAATATACAGATGCATATGTAGCTTCTGAAGATACTTATGATTTTTCTTATGTTTTTGAAGATATCAAAGATTATATCAGTTCTGCTGATATTGCCATTGGGAATTTAGAGACGACTTTCGCAGGTAAAGAAAGAGGCTATAGTAATTATCCTAGATTTAATACTCCTGAACAATTAGCTACCAATTTAAAAGATTTAGGAATCGATGTACTTTCTACTGCTAATAATCATTCTATGGATACTGGTTATTCTGGTCTTGTTAGTACTTTAAAATTTCTAGATGAAGCTGGTATCTCCCATACCGGTACTTATTCTTCAGCAGAAGCACAAAATCAAATATTAGTAAAAGATGTAAATGGAATAAAAATTGTTTTTCTTGCATTTACCTATGGAACAAATGGAATTCCAGTTCCAGAAGAAAATAGTTATAGTGTGAATACACCTCTTGATGAAGAGTTAATTTTAAATCAAATTTCTTTAGCTAAAGAACAAAATCCTGATTTAATTTGTGCTAGTATGCATTGGGGGAATGAATATCAATTAATTCCAAATGATACACAAGAAGATTTAGCTGATTTATTGTTTCAAAATGGTGTAGATTTGATTTTTGGTAGCCATCCACATGTTCTACAACCTATGGAGAAAAGAACTATTACTCTTGAAGATGGAACAACAAAAGATTGTTTTGTCATCTATTCTTTAGGTAATTTTATATCTGGTCAAACAAAAGATAATACAAGAAATTCTGTTATTTTAGATATTGATATTACCAAAAATGGTGAAACAGATGAAACAACAATAGATGCTGTATCTTATGTTCCTATTTATATGTATAAATCCGCTTCTGGTTCTACAAAAAGATATAAACTTTTAGATATTGAAAAAACAATTGCCAATTATGATTCTGGTGCTGATACTTCTATTGGTTCTTCTACCTATTCAACTTTGCAAAAAGAACTTTCTAAAATAAGAAATACTATGGGAGAAAATATAAATTTTAAAGAAGTTGACACTGAAATTGAAGAGAATTAATTTATATAAAGAAGGATGTCGTATGACTTTTTATACGACATCCTTCTTTTAATTACTTGAAAATCTTATACTAAACGATAATCGGTGCCATCAGGTAACTGGAATTTAAATCTTCTGTCAAAGGTTCTGTCTCTTTTTTCAATGGGATATTTTTTCGTTTTCAAGCTGTATGGACAAACATAAACATACAAAGAGAAATTATTAATTTTTTCTGCTTCCTCTTTTGAAAGAAATCGAATTTTCTGAAGTTTAGGTTCATCACAGCCATATTCCCATACATCTCTGAACAAATAGTCATTTTCATGTTCCCAGAGGTTAATAATTCCTACATATTTATTACCACCTACAACTGCAAATTGAATTGGATGTTCTTCTCCTGAAAAACTTTTCTTATCTTCTTTTGTACCAGTTGCAAGTAAACGAGCATCATATAAACTATATGCTCCCGACAGTTTGAGATCCATCTCAATGATTTTTTTGTCCTTGTTGTTGCCATGCGTTTTTTTGCACTTATACCTCGCATCATAGATGTACTGCATTTTGGCTATAGGAGCTTTAGTTGCTACAGCTTCCAATCCCATAAAGCCATACACCGTATAGTTACCTACTTGTCTTGCATCTTCATCTGAATAAACGGTGAAATAATATTCACTTTCATCTCTCGATGTTCCATATTCGTGAACATTATATCTAAAGTACCCAGAAGTAGTACAAAAATGAGGATTGCACACACCTATAAATGCCACTGGACCAATTTCTTTACAGAAACCAAATCCACAATCAAAACCAGTTAAATTGTTCAAAGCTACAACCTCATTATAGCTATACTGACCATCTAATAAGTAATCATTGCATCCTATAGTATCATGTGGATGTAGAAAAAACCGTTTACCGATTTTTTCTACACTTATGTCTCTTTCGGGATTTGCGCTTTTTACCAGCATAGTTAAAATTTTTTCAAGCCTAGTCTTTTCCTCCTTAATGCTTTGTTGTTAATAATCTACTATATGTAAAACTAAAAGCCAGAGAAAATATTTCTCCCACTATTTAGTGAAAAAAAGATAATAATTACAGCAAATTAGCTATATTATACATATATACTACCATATTTAACATAATTTTCCAATAATTTTCACCCTTGTTTAGGTTTTAACATAGTATTTCTGTATCTTTCTTCCTCTTTTTTTCGTATCGTATCAAATTTCTCATACATTTCTGTTTCACTATACAAAAAAATACCATCCTTTTCAGAATGATATTTGTAACCATCTGTTCTATTAGTTCAAACAGATTCGTCATTGGAGCCAATCACATACAAGTTACGAACTCTCTTGTTCTCTTTCTAAAATTATTATATATGAATCTTTATTAAATTTCAATGAGAGTATGGAAAAAAAAGGCTAAATATAGTATAATAAAATA
>CALXUT010000033.1 GCA_944391755.1 uncultured Clostridia bacterium | reverse complement strand
CAAACATTTTGTGGATCACATTGTCTAAATTTATTTTAAAGGAGCAACCATTATGATTTATGTTGGTATCGATGTTGCAAAGGATAAACATGATTGCTTTGCAATGAATTCTGATGGAGAAATCTTAATTGAAAACTTTACATTTCAAAACAATTCTGTTGGTTTTAATTTATTTTTCAATTCTATTTCTCAATTTAATGAAAGTTTTGAAAATATTAAAGTAGGGCTTGAAGCTACTTGTCACTACAGCAATAATATTCTTAACTTTCTGATATCTAAAGGATTTAATGTCTTCGTCATTAATCCACTACAAACTAATCTTTTCAGAAAAGGTCAAAGCCTTAGAAAGACTAAAACAGATAAGTTAGACGCTCGTTTTATTGGTACAATGCTTATCACAGATAACTTAAAGCCCTACTCTAATCTATCTTACCATATTTCTGAATTAAAGTCACTAGTTAGACATAGATTTCGTTTAGTTGAGGAACGTTCTAAATTCAAAATTTCTTTTTCTAGACTTATTACTATTATTTTTCCAGAACTTGAAAAGATAGTTTGGTCTATTTCTCAAAATTCTGTACTTTATTTACTTTATGAATTACCATCTGTAAAAGACATTTCTGAATGTAATTTAAAACATCTTACATGCCTTTTAGAAAAGTATTCTAAAGGTAAATATAGTAGAGATAAAGCTATTGAAATTAGAGAGCTTGCTAAAAAATCTATAGGTACTATCAGTCGTTCTTTATCTTTTGAATTAAGACAAGTTATACAAACCATTTTATTTCTTCAATCTCAAATTGATGATATTGATAAAGAACTAAAAAATTTAATTGGTGAATTAAATAGTCCCATAATGTCTATCCCTGGAATTTCTTATGTTACTGCCGCATATATTCTAGCTGAAATTGGTGATATCAGTAACTTTGTCTCTCCTGCTAAATTACAGGCTTTTGCTGGTCTCGACCCTTCTACATATCAATTACTAGACTTGTTTGTATGCGTGATAAAACTTTCAACAATTACAAAAACAAGAAAATTGCTGAAGGTAAGCATTATTTTGTAGCACTTAGTCATACTTCTAAGAAATTAATTAGGGTAATTTATTATTTATTAAAAACAAATCAATCTTATCAACTTCCAAAAGTAGCTTAGTTGATAGTATTTCATATCCTTTTTAAAAGCATTTTTCAAAATGTTTATTTGTCATGCATTTTTCAATGTACTAAAATTTTTTAACTTTTTTTCATTTTTCTATTGACTTCATATAGTTAGTCTTATTTTACTATATCCTCTATATTATACTATATTTTCCCAGTATTTGCAACTATTGACTTAAATCAAATACTTTATTTACTATTGTTTTTATAGTTTTCGTCTTCATAAGTAAATATATTATTACAGCCCCTATCGTATTTAATATAATATCATCCACATCAAATGTTCCTGAAAATGTAAAAAATTGTAATACTTCTATAGATACTGTGATTCCAAGTATTAGCAATAAAACTTGCTTTGTATTTTTAATTTTTTCCTTGAATAACATAGGAACAAAAAATCCCATTGGAGCAAATAGTACTAAGTTTACAACAACATTTACCAATACGATATTGGTATTTATTCTATGGTTTATCATTTTATCAATATAGGATGATAATGTTCCAAATGGTACTATATTATTAATTTCTAAATGTTCTTCTGAAAATAGTTTATCAAAACTAAATTGCATGGTCCTATTTGTTCTATATTCATTATTCAAAAATAATATACAAATTAATAAAATACAATACATAATAAATAATGTTTTTAACCAAAATTTTCTTATTTTTTCTTTTTCTTCTCTATTGTTCTCTAACTTTATTTGAACAATCATTGTAATAGATATTAGAATTGTTGGTATTGCAAAACATCCTATGGTAAAGATTGTTTTTAATCTTATATTCGGCATAATAGCAAACACTAAATCTATTCCAATTAAAATGATTGTTATTATTATAATAAGTATATTTATAAATTTTCTCATGTATAAATTTTTCCCTTTCTCCAATTTTCTATCCATTTTAACATATAATATTTTTTATAGCAATAAACCTTACAGAATTGTAACCAAAATCTCTTTCTAAAATATAATATACAAAATGAAAGGAGTTTAGTGTGAAAAAACAAGTTTTTCACACTATTGCTACAATCGCTATCGCCCTCAAAATTCTTGCGAATTTTGAGATGGCTAATAAAAACCTCTTTCATTCTCGCAATTTAGAGGTTTTTTAATAAAATTTTGTTAGAGCATTTAATTGCTCGAATGGAGGTTTTTATGGACTATGAATTAATGATGAATGGTAATGTAAAAATTGGGCAACATGCTCCAGATTTTACCGCTGATACTACATATGGTACTGTTTCTCTTAATGATTATAAGGGTAAATGGCTAGTTTTTTTCTCTCATCCAGGTGATTTTACTCCAGTATGTACAACAGAAATGATTGCTTTTGCTAAAGCAAATCCTTATTTTGAAAAATTAAATACTTGTCTTTTAGGTCTTAGTATTGATAGTAATCCCTCTCATTTAGCTTGGATGAATGATATTTATTGCATGACAGGTATTATTTTACCTTTTCCTATTGTGGCAGATAGAAACGGTGTTATAGCTAGAAAGTATGGAATGATTTCTAATGATGTTAGTACTACTGAAACAGTCAGAAATGTCTTTATTATTGATGATAAAGGTATTGTTAGAGTTATTTTGGTTTATCCCCTAAACATTGGTAGATTTATTCCTGAAATTTTAAGAATCATACAAGCTCTACAAATGTCAGATTGTAGTAACAGTTCTACTCCTGCAAATTGGATCCCTGGTCAACCTGTCATTATGCCTCCTCCTCGCACTTTTCCTTTACTACAAGAGCGATTAGATTATATTCATCAAAATAATAATGGCATGAGTTGGTATTTAGCTTTTAAGGAACCAAAAGAAGATTGTTTAAGAGAAAAAGATTAGGTTTTTTATCTAATCTTTTTCTCTTATATAATTTTACCTATTCATAAAC
The DNA here is from genome assembly GCA_944391755.1 of uncultured Clostridia bacterium. GTDB lineage: Bacteria > Bacillota > Clostridia > TANB77 > CAG-508 > CAG-269. Next base: position 47,839 of record CALXUT010000033.1, on the reverse strand, counting down.
ACTAAAAATAAAATTATGCTTGAAAACTCTTAAATAAAATGATATATTGATTCAAATATAAAGTAAGGAGAATAAGTATGTATTTTTATAATTTAATAAAAAATTTATCAGATGAAAAAGAAATACTATTATTTGTAGATATGGATGGTGTTATTGCATCTTATGATGCTGGAAAACCACTTGTTTTTTCAAATAAAAGACCATTAAAAGAAAATATAGCAAAAATTGAAAGCGTTAGCAAACTTCCTAATGTTGAACTACGCCTATTGTCAATTTGTAGAAAAGATTTTCAAATAAAAGAAAAAAATATTTGGTTAGATACATATGCACCTTTTTTTAATAAAGATAATAGAGTTATTATTTCTAAAGAAAGTTTACCAGAAAATATATCGTCTTCAGATATAAAATTAAATTATTTAAGAGATATACAAACAAATAAACAAATTGTATTATTAGATGATGATAATTCTATTATAAACTCTATATTAAAAAACGCAAAAAATATTATTGTTCTTCAAGATTCTGAATTAATTGATTAAATTTTCATTTAATTATAGACTTTTTTGTATTATTATGTTATAGTTTGTTTATCAAATTAAAAGGAGGCTTCAAAGTGAAACGGCCTATAGTAATAGAATTTTCTGGATTACCTAATTCAGGAAAAACTACATTATTGCATAATTTAGAAGAACTTTTTAAAAGCAATAATATAAGTACAATTTTCGCACAAGAACCAGGTGAACTTATTCCAAATTCCATCCCAAAAGGATCGATTGCACAAACCCTATGGTTTACCTTAGAAACTCTTCAACGAAGTTTGGAATTAAGTTTCGAATCAGATGTAGACTTTATTTTAATCGACAGGGGGTTTTATAATCAGCTTTTTTGGTCTACCATTTATGATGAACAAGATGCAGAATATTCCCAATATATTTGCAGTTTTATGGAAAAATTCGCAGAAATGTATCATGTAAAGCCTGATTACCTCTACATTATTGATGTTGATGTAGATGAATCTATTAAAAGGAGAATTGCTTCTGGAGAACCTGTTACATTCTCTAAAAAAGATTTCTTACAAAATTACAAAAGGAATTTTGAGAACTTTGCAAAGGGAATTGATTCCAAGCTGTATATTGACACTACCAATTTAAGTAAACAGCAAGTTGCAGAAATTGTATTTAACACTATTATCGGAATCACATGTTGATTGATAATCTGAAAAAGAAAGTCTAGTAAAAATTAATCTTTTTGCTAGACTTTCTTTTATAAAAAATTAAAGTTTTTAACTATGAACAAATAAGAAAGATAGAATAATCTATCTTTCTTTGTTTTCACTAAATATAACTTCTACATTGTCTAATACGATTGTTGGAATCTCTTTTATTCCATTGTTTTTGGCATTAAGAACAGTTGTAAAACCATCCAATACGAAACCATGACAATCTATTACTATTGGTTTTGGAAATTGACCACATCTTACATAATATGCACTTATGGATTTATATTTTTGTGTTTGAGTATCTTCTAAATTAATTAATAAAATTAAACTTGTAGTCAACACCTTACTTATCCACTCATCTGGTATTACATGTAGCCATTTTTCTTGAAAAGACCGTATCTCAGCAAAGTTTCTTTTAAATTCTGCCTTTGATTCCTTATTGGGTAGTTTTCTAAAAATGGTATATTGTTTTGGAGTCATGTTCTCCTTTTCTCCATTGCAATTTCTACAAGTAGGTACAAGATTTTGTGGAATTGTAGGTCCTCCTAAAGATCTCGGATAAATATGGTCTAAAGTCATATTTTTTTCCGTCAGCTTTCTTCTACAATAATAACATCTATCACGTCCTTTAGTTGTATAAGTTAAGTCATACATAATATCCTCGAATCTTGAATACCGTGCATATAATTTTAATATGCCATTTTCTTCAAATGCAGATATTTCTCCTTTCTTAGCAAAAACATATCCTTGGGGAACTACGATATTCATCAAAATCCCTCCATATAAGTTTTATTTAAAATATCATATATTATTTTTTCCTTTTAGTCAATACTATTAATATTCATCTTTAGCTGTATTAATTTTGAATAATTTTAATATTTCAACAATCACTACTGGTGCTAAAACTAATCCTAATGTCTCGATTAGATTTCCTATTGGCAATACAGGTATACTGAATATATGTCTTAATGCTGGTACCACCAAAATAATACCCATTAATACTGCTGATGCTAATACGGCAAGTATCAACACTCTATTTCCTAAAATTCCTGTTTTAAATATTGAATTTTTATTGTCTCTTACATTAAATACATGCACTAATTCTGAGAATGCTAACACGATAAATGCCATTGTTTGACCAATTTCCACTTTTACTTCTTGTTTATCTATATATTCTGCTCCATTTGCTAATGCTTCATCAAGATTTTCTATTTCGTCAACACTATATACAGCTCCATCCATTCTCACCATTGTTGGTAATTTATCATCTGGTGTAGCAATTCCTATTAAGAATGCTGCAAGAGTAAGTAAACCTATCATGACTCCTTGATATACAATTCTAAAGGTTCTACCTTTTGTGAAAATACCTTCATTCTTCTTAATTGGCTTTCTGTCCATAATATTTCTATTTGCTGGATCAAACGCTAATGCTAATGCTGGAAATGTATCTGTTACAAGATTTATCCATAATATATGAATTGGAAGTAATACTTGTATTAATGTGATATCTGTTATTCCAAACATATTTCCTATTACTGGAGCAAATAATGTTGCTAATAATAATACAACAACTTCTCCTACATTACATGAAATTAAGAATTGAATAACTTTTAGTATATTGTCATATATTCTTCTTCCTTCTTCTACTGCTGATACAATTGTTGCAAAATTATCATCTGTAAGAATAACATCTGCAGCTTCTTTTGCAACTTCTGTTCCAACTTTACCCATAGCACATCCAATATCTGATCTCTTTAATGCTGGGCTATCATTTACACCATCACCTGTCATGGCTACTACTTCTCCATTTGCTTGCCATGCTTTTACGATACGAACTTTGTGTTCAGGTGATACTCTTGCATATACAGAATATTTTCTTATATTTTTTGTTAATTCTTCATCAGATATTTTATCTAATTCTAAACCAGTTAAAGCTTCACTTTCATCTTCTAATATTCCTAATTTTTTAGCAATCGCAACTGCTGTAACTTTATGATCTCCTGTAATCATAACCGTTTTTATTCCGGCATGTTTACATTTTTCTACAGCTTTTTGTGCTTCTTCTCTTGGTGGATCTATCATTCCAACCATACCAACAAAAGTTAGATTACTTTCGATTGTTTTCATTTCTTCTTTTGATGGCATATGATCAATTTCTTTATAAGCAAATGCTAATACTCTTAATGCTTCTTTTGCCATATTTTCATTATGCTCTCTTATGCTATTTGCATATTGTGATAAGTCTGTTTTTATTTCTCCTTTATATAAATAAGAATTACAAATTCTTAATAATTCGTCTACTCCACCTTTTGTATATACCGTATATTTTCCATTGTTTTCATTGACAGTTGTCATTAATTTTCTTTCTGAATCAAATGGAACTTCTTCTACTCTTTTATTTTCTGTGTAAACATTTTGCGTATATTCTAATTTTAATGCCATATCTACTAATGCGGTTTCTGTTGGATCTCCTGCAAGTTCCCCATTTTCTAATACTCTAGTATCATTACATAACATACAATTATATACTAATTTATTAAAATCTTCTGTTTTATTTACTTTATCTACATCAATTGTTTCATCATTGCAGAATATTCTTTCTACTGTCATTTTGTTTTGTGTTAATGTTCCTGTTTTATCTGAACAGATAACTGTACTACTTCCTAATGTTTCTACAGCTGGTAATTTTTTAACAATTGCATTTTTCTTTACCATTTTTTGAACGCCAATTGCTAATACAATTGTTGATACAGCAACTAATCCTTCTGGTATTACTGCTACAGCAAGTGATACTGCCGTCATAAACATATCGATTAAATCTTTTCCTTGGAATAGCCCTATTCCAAATATTACTGCACAGATAACAAGTGCTGCAATACCTAATGTTTTTCCTAAATTATTTAACCTTCTTTGAAGTGGTGTTTCTTGTTTTTCTGTTGAATTTATCATTCCTGCTATTTTTCCTACTTCTGTATGCATCCCAGTTTCAACAACGATTGCTTTTCCTCTACCATATGTGATTAAGCTTGATGAAAATAACATATTGATTCTATCACCAATACTAATTTCATTTCCTTCTATCGCTTTAGAATCTTTTTCTACTGGAACAGATTCTCCTGTTAAAGATGCTTCTTGTGATTTTAAATTAACAGCTTCGATTATTCTTAAATCAGCTGATACATAATCTCCTGTTTCGATGATAACAATATCTCCTGGTACTAATTCCCTAGCTGGTATGACTTGTTCTTTTCCATCTCTTATTACTTTTGCAGCATGTGCACTTAGTTTTTTCAATGCTTCTAGTGATTTTTCTGCCTTACTCTCTTGAACAACGCCTATAACTGCATTTAATAATACAACTATTAAAATAATAACTGTGTCTGTTATTCCTTCTCCTTCTGCAACTCCAACGATTCCTGAAACAATTGCTGCTATGATAAGTACAATAATTGAAAAATCTTTAAATTGTGCCATGAATTTTTTGAATAAAGAATCTTTTTTCTTTTCTTGAAGTTCATTATATCCAGTTTTTTCTCTTTGCGTTTGTACTTTTTCTGAACTAAGACCATTGTTTAAACTTGTTCCTAATTCTTTTTCAACTTCTTCTACAGTTTTGTTAAACCACTGTTTTTCCATTTGCATCTTCCTTTCTTTTTTCTTAAAATTTAAAATAAATCTCTTATGCTTATTGTATCCAATTTCTGTTTATATAAACGAAGAGAGACTTCTAAAGAAAAGATATTACACTTATTATTATATCTTTTCTTTAAAAGTCTCGTTACTTTTTTAAAGCTTGCTAACCAGATATCAGATACCGCGATTGTTGATTAACAATTTAAAACTACTCCCTTTTAAATAGTTAAATTTTAAATTGTGGTGACCCGTACGGGAATCGAACCCATGATTCCACCTTGAGAGGGTGGCGTCTTAGCCGCTTGACCAACGGGCCAAATGTACCATATATTTATATCATAATTTTGAATGCTAGTCAATTCTTTTTTTAAAATTTTATAATGTTCTTAATCACCAGCAAAACCGGCACGGAATTTCGTGCCGGTTTTATATTTATTCTTCATTTTTTTTCTTTTTATTTTTAAAGTCCACTACGATTGCATTTTCATTATCAAATAAGAATGATGCATCTGTTGTATCTGTTTGGATTGGATTAATTTCATCATTTTCATCTGTAAAATCAATATGTTTTGGATCAAATTTTGCTTTTGATGTTCTATCGTCTTCGTCACTTACAACTCCTGGTGAAAATTTAGAGAAATTATAGTTTTTAATTGGTTGTTCTTCTTTATATTTTGAAGCTAAATAATCAAAAACACCTTCCCCAACTTCAAATTTTCCAGCATCTGTTTTTAACTTAACTGCAAGATGTTTATTTCTTAAAGATGCTAATTTGTTTGGTGCAAAATAACTTTCCCAATCATATTTTACACTACCATATTTGGCATCATATTCTAATTTGTTCATATCCATTGAATTTGAATATGTCCAAGTTCTTCTTTTTCCCATTTCTTTTGACCACCATTCATTATCTTCTGGTGAACCATTTCCTGTATAAATTTTACTAGCACAATTTGAAATGATAGTATCTTTATATTTCATTTTTGGTGCATTTCCTTCTAATTGTGCAAGATTTTGTGCAGTTACCACTGTTGCAACTTTATATTTTCTATATAATGTAAACATTGCTTCTGTATCTTTACATATAAAGTCTGGAAATTCATCTATATATAAGAAATGTGGTACTCTACTATTTTCATTTCCTGGTCTTCTTAATACAGCATTTTGCATTGATAATATAAAGAATAATCCAAATGCTCTATGACTAGTTCTTCCTAAATCTCCTCTTCTTGTACATACAAATGTAACTTCTCCATTCGCTAAAGCTTTGTCAAAATCAATATTATTATATCGATTACATAAAATTGATTTTACTCCTGGTAGTCTTAATAAATTATCTAATTGAGCTGAAGCTATGTAAAGATATTTTTCGGTTTCTGTTCTTCCACTACTATTTGCATAGAAATTCTTTCTAAAGTAAGTAATTTGCATACTATATTTTTCTGCTAATTCCTCGTCTTTACTCATAATTTCACTCATTTTTTCAACTAAATCAAAATTATTAAGCATTTTCAATAAATCTTCTATATTTGGTAAGACACCATTATTAAGTCTAGGATACATTTCTTTTAACATTAATGTTATATTTTCTAGTGCTTGTATAATAAAATCTTCCCTATAGGTTTCTTCTAATTCTAAGTGCGCATCTGTATGCATTCCTTTTAATACTGATGATATAGTTACAGCAATTTTTGTTGCATCATCATATACAAATGGATTTAATCCTATTGAATCACTATTTGATGGATCTATTAGATTATATTTTATATGGAAATTCTTACATACACTCATCATTTTTGAAATTGATTCATAATCTGGAGATATAGAAGTTAATCCTAAATCTCTGTATGTATATTCGTTTGTAGCTGATGATAATATCATTTTATTTAAATATGCTTTATATACTGCTTCTTTTCCTAATGCTGGTGATAACATATTTAAACTAAAATTCTCATTTAAATAATCATTATCATATGGTCTATTTAATGTTGCTATTCCTGTTTTTAATGCTGTATAACCCATTTCTTTTGCATTCGCTCTATAAAATGCTTTTTTCTCTAAATCTTTTGCCATCATTGGTTCTAATACTAAAGATGTCTTTCCAGTTCCAGAACCACCACAAACTAACATAGATTGATACCTTTTAGCTTCTGAAAATATCATTTTCTTTCCAGATTCATAGTTATTACATAGATGCATATCACAAGTAAATGGTCCATGACCTTTACTTTTATCTGCTAAACTGATTCCTTTGAAATCCCATATAGATCTTGTTTGATCTTTACTATCTGCAACTCCTAATTTAATCCATTTAAATACGCCATAAAAAGTAGTTAAAGGTAAATAGATTGCTAATGCTGTAAGTGCTGGTTTTATCAACTCAGAAAAGTTTGTTACTAAATCTGTATACCCTGGTAATGATATCAGTAATATCCAAACTCCTTGATTTATCCATTGTGTAAACATGGATATTGCTACAACATAAAGTGTTATTACATAAGTAAAAAACAATGTTACTTTCGCATTTTTTGAAGATGCAAATTCAGATGGTACTGCAAATAAATATGCAAATATCGGACATGCTAATGCTAATGTATATTGAATTGGTCCCCAATAAGATACGGATACACCAGTAAAAATTAAAAATAACATTTCTACAACTCTATCTACTAAAATGTAGACAGAAATCAATGTCAATACATATGTTGCAAATGTATTTCTACTAGCATTTAATTTCTTTAAAAACTTGTCTATTAATTTCATTACCCTTTCCTCTCATTTTCATAAAATCCTACATATATATTATCCTATAAAAAGTATAAAATTACAAGCTTTTTTTACAATTTTATAGGATAATTTCTAGTATTATTCCTGCAATAACGCCTATACAATATAATAAACTTACTATTTTTATGTTTTCTTTTAGGTTTTTATTTGTTTTAAATAAAACTAGTAAACCTACTCCTGCATTAACGCAAAGTCCGGCTATTAATATAGGCATTGAAATAACACTTTCAACAAATAGCTCTGTTAATATTACTGAAGAAGCACAGTTTGGAATCAATCCCACAAGACCTGCAATAATTGGTCCTAATAGGATATTGTGGCTTACAATTTTGGCAATTGTTTCTTCTCCTACAAGATGAATAATTGCATTAATAATTACCGTTACAATAAAGATAAATATTAAAATATTAATAGAATGTTTGATTGCAGATTTCCAAATCCCTTCTTCACAATGACAATGTTCATGTTCACAAAACTCTTCTATATGTTCATCTAATTCTTCTTTATGTGTTTTTCTAATAACAAAATCTATCATAAAACCTGCAATAATTCCAATTACAAATTTTATTCCTAGTATTTGTAATATTGTTGAAATTGGCACTGCTTCTGTTATTAAAATCGGCAACATTTCATCTGATGTTGTTAAGTAAACAGATATCAATGTTCCTAAAGTGATAACTCTTGTTGCATATAAATTTGTTGCAGAAACAGAAAAACCACATTGTGGGAATATTCCAAGTACACTTCCTATCAATGGTCCGAACTTTCCTGATTTTTTTATCGTTTCTTTTACCTTATCACTTGTTTTATGTTCTATATATTCCATGATTAAATATGTAATAAATAAAAAAGGTAATAATTTTATTGTATCTATTGCTGAATGTTCTAAAATTTCTAATATTTCTTGCATGTTGATTCCTTTCTAAATTCTTGCGTTTTTTATATCCTCTATAAATTTGTCTCTTATTTCATATGGAAGTAATACGATTTTTTCAACATCCTCCCTTTTTACGATTTCTGGTATGTATTTTCCTCTATGAGCATATTTAGGATCTCCTGAAAATTCTGGACCAGTTCCTGTTCCAAAAGTTCCTCCTATATATTTACAAAGAAAAAAGTATTCCTTTTTGTTTACTTCTCCATTATCTAGTTCATATAATTTTTTTTCTACTTCCACATCAATTCCAAACTCTTCTTTAATCTCTCTTTTGGTTCCTTCTTCTAAGGTTTCTCCTGGTTCTTGTCCTCCACCAGGAAATGTATAATAATCTCCAATAGGATGATTTTGCACTCCTACTCTATGCATAAATGCAAAACCATCGCCCATTGGTATAATTCCGGCTAATCTTACTCTCATTTTTTTCTCCTTCTTTAACTTTTAGGACGGTCCTTTTAGTTCAAATTTAACTTTGGGGACGGTCCTTTTTGTTCAAATTTAACGAATAGGACTGTCCCTTTTGTTCAAAAAATTTATTCATACCACTCAAATGTCCAATTAAGAACTTTTACCGTATCTCCTTCTTTAATTCCTTGTCTTTTTAATTCATCTTCTATTCCAAGATTTTTTAAACTTTTTTGGAAATAATACATAGACTCATTATCATCTATATTGATTCTTCCCATCAATCTGTTAATTGCTTTTCCTTCTATAATAAATACTCCATCTTCTTTTCTTACTGTAAATTCATCTTTATCTTCTTCTAGTGTATATACAACTCTTTCTTCAACTTCTACCAATTCTTCTTTTGGCAATGTTTTTAAGACTTCTGATACTCTATTTAATAATTCTGGTATTCCTTGTCCGGTTGCTCCTGAAATTTTATAAATTTCTAAGTTTTCTTTTTGGGCTAATTTTTCTAATTCTTTATATCCTGTATCATCTTGCATGATATCGATTTTGTTTGCAACAATAATTTGTTTTCTGGTGCTTAATTTTTCACTATATTTTTTTAATTCTTGATTAATAGTATAAAAATCTTCTACAGGATTTCTTCCTTCTAGTCCAGATACATCAATAACATGTAATAATAATCTTGTTCTTTCTACATGTCTTAAAAATTGAATTCCTAAACCTATTCCTTCACTTGCTCCTTCTATAATTCCTGGGATATCTGCTATTACAAAACTATCTCCATTTTTCGTTTTGACTACTCCTAAATTTGGTTCTATTGTTGTAAAATGATAATTGGCAATTTTCGGTTTGGCATCTGTTACCATTGATAAAAATGTTGATTTGCCTACATTTGGAAAACCTAGCAATCCTACATCTGCTAATAATTTCAATTCTAGGATTACTTCTTTTTCTTCTCCTTCTTCACCTGCTTGTGCAAACCTTGGTACTTGTCTTGTTGCTGTGGCAAAATGAGAATTTCCTTTTCCTCCTCTTCCACCTTTTAAAACAAGTTCTACTTGTCCTTCTTTTGAAAGGTCTGCAACAACTTTTCCCGTTTCAGCATCTTTTATAATCGTACCAATTGGAACATTGATATATAGGTCTTCTCCTGATTTACCATATTTATTGCCACCACTTCCATTTTCTCCATTTTGTGCTTTAAATTTTTTGGTATATCGAAAATCAATTAGTGTATTGGCATTAGGATCAACTTGGAAGTAGATACTTCCACCTCTACCCCCGTCTCCTCCATCAGGTCCACCAGCTGCTACATATTTTTCTCTTCTAAATGTAACAGCTCCATCTCCTCCATTGCCTGATTTAATTACTATTTTTGCATAATCTGTAAACATTTTTGATTCCTTTCATTTTAAATTATTCAAAATAATCTAGCTTCATTGCTTTTTTTACTTTTTTCATTGTTTCTTTTGCTGTTTGTCTTGCTTTTTCTGTTCCCTTAATTAATATTTCATCTACTAATTCTGGTCTTTCTTCATAATATTTCCTTTTTTGTCTCATTGGTTCTAAAGTCGCATTTATATTTTTAGCAAGTTGCTTTTTACAAGCAACACAACCTCTTTTTCCTGCTCTACATTCCTCACATACAGTTTTACATTCTTCTTCACTACTGAATAACTTATGATAATATGCCACCATACATACATCAGGATTTCCTAAATCATCTTTTTTTATTCTGTTTGGATCTGTAACAGCACTCATGACTTTTTTATTGACTTCTTCTTCTGAGTCTGATAAATATATTGCATTTCCTAAAGATTTACCCATTTTTTCATTGCCATCTAATCCTTTTATTCTCTTTTCTTTTGATAAAACGGCCTCAGGTTCAACCAATACTTCTCCATAAATACTATTGAATTTTCTTACAATCTCTCTACATTGTTCTATTAATGGTAATTGGTCTTCTCCTACTGGAACAATTTTCCCTTCTAATGCTGTTATATCAGCAGCTTGGCTTACAGGATACCCTAAAAAACCATAGGTTACACTTTCACCAAATAAATCTCTTTTTTGTGCAATTTCGGTTTTTACGGTTGGATTTCGTTCCAATCTTGCTATTGTTACTAAGTTTGAATAAAACACGGTTAGTTCTGCCACTTCTGGTATCATAGATTGTATATATATCGTTGTTTTTTCTGGATCTATCCCTACTGATAAATAGTCCATAACAACTTCTCTCACATTCTTTCTTACTTTTTCTGGATTGTTAAAATTATCTGTTAGCGCTTGAACATCAGCCACTAATATATAAGGGTCATATTCTCCGCTCTCCTGCATTTTTACTCTATTTTTTAATGAACCAAAATAATGTCCAATATGTAATCTTCCTGTTGGTCTATCTCCTGTAACAATTCTCTTTTTTTCCATCGATATCTCTCCTATTTTATTTTCCCATTTTTTCACATTTTATATTATACTATATTTTTTTTTAAAAATAAAGCTTTTCTATATTTAAGTTTAGTATTTTTTAATTTTTAAAATATTATATGTGAAATTGTAAAATTCTAATAAAAAATAACACCCCCGCCAATGGCGGGGGATTGGAGACTGCTGATGGGAAGTGTTCAGTCTCAATCGCGGATAGGGGTAATGCTGAAGTAGAACTTGTCTTCTTTGTCTTCCGCTAAGAAATACTCTCTCTTGTTGATTTCCCAGCCCCTGGTTTTCAGGAGCTCCTCAAAGGATTCCTCACCAATGGTGAGACCTTCGTTGCACTTGTACAGCTCCTTGGGAGAGATGGAAATTGATCCGTTACCTCTCCCAGTCCTCATGGTCCTTCGAATCTCCTTCTGGAGGTTCTTCAGCACGTTCCTCCGTGCCTTCTGTCTGATTCGAGCATATTGCTTGCTCTTCCTCTCCTCCAGCGCCTGGGTAAGTTCCTGACCGCTAATGAGCTTCTCCAACAACATTTCTGTTGCCTCCTTTACATTGCACCTTATGGTGCTTATATTATTATTATATCACTTATTCTCTTTTATGTCAATTTACCCAAAAATACCTCGTTTCTTTACAGGAGGTTGCTCATTCATCGTTCTAGCCAATTGCTCTAATAAATCTCTTTGCTCTCTACTTAATCTTTTTGGTGTTTGCACAACTACAGTAAATACGAAATTTCCTCTCGTTGCTGAACTAATAGAGTTGAATCCTCTTTCTCTAATTGTAAATTTCGTACCTGTTTGCGTTCCTTCTGGAATTGTATAAATTTCTGTTGAACCATCTACCATAGGAATTTTTAATTCTGCACCTAAAGTAGCTTGTGTTATTGTTACGGGGATTTCACACATAACAGTTGTTCCTTGTCTTGTATAAACACTACTTTTCTTTACTCTAACAGTTATGTATAAATCACCTTTTGGTCCACCTTTTTCTCCAGGTTCGCCTTCACCTCTTAGTACGACTGTTTGATTATCATCAATTCCTGCAGGTATTTTTACTTTTATTCTTGGTTGTTTTCTGACAGTTCCTTTTCCTTTACAATTATCACATGGTTCTTTTATCACTTCACCTGTTCCATGACAATTTGTACAAGTTCTTGTTGTTTGCATTTGCCCTAATATTGTATTTTGCACTTGTTTTACAGTTCCTGTGCCATTACATATAGGACATTTTGTCACAGAAGTTCCTGGTCTTGCGCCTGTGCCATGGCAAACATCACAAGTTTCCGGTCTTGTAATAACAATTTCTTTTTCAACCCCTAAAAAAGCTTCTTCAAAAGTGATATCTATATTTAAATTTAAATCAGCACCTTTTCTAGGTCCTCTTGTTTTTTGCCTTGAGCTTGTTCTTGCTCCTCCTCCAAAGAATGAAGAAAATATATCTCCTAAGTCTCCAAAGTCTGAAAATCCATCAAAACCATTAAAACCTGAAGATGTGTATGAATAATAATTTCCTCCTCCAAATGGTCCTCCAGCTCCACCAAATCCTTGTGGTCCGTCTGGTCCGAATTGGTCATACATTCTCCTTTTTTCAGGATTTGATAATGTTTCATATGCTTCATTTACTTCTTTAAATTTCGCTTCTGCTTCTTTTTTATTATCTGGATTGGCATCAGGATGATATTTTTTGGCAAGTTTTCTATAAGCTTTTTTTAGTTCGTCGTCTGTAGCAGTTTTACTAACACCTAAGACTTCATAATAATCTCTTTTATTTGCCATTTTTTCCTCCTCATAGATTTAGAAGTTGGAAATCTAAATCTGTTAATTCCAACTTCTAACCTCCTTATTTTTATTTATTATCATCTTCTACTTTATAGTCTGCATCATATACTGTTCCATCATTTCCATTATGGTCAGCATTTGCATCTCCTGCTCCTGTAGCTGCATTTGGATCTGCTGCTCCATTTGGATTTGCATTTTTATATAATTGTTCAGACATTTCATAAAATACTTTTGTTAATTTTTCTGTAGCTTCTTTGATAGCTTCTGTATTATTAGAATCAAGAGCTTTTCTTGTATTAGCAATTTCAGCTTCTACTTTTGCTTTTTCTTCTCCACTAATTTTGTCTCCTAATTCTCCTAATGTTTTTTCACTATTATATACTAAGCTTTCAGCATTATTCTTAACTTCAATTTCTTCTTTCTTTTTCTTATCTTCTTCTGCATGTGCTTCTGCATCTTTAACAGCTCTTTCGATATCTTCATCTGTTAAGTTTGTTGATGCTGTAATTGATACATTTTGCTCATTTCCTGTAGCCATATCTTTAGCAGATACATGTACGATACCATTTGCATCTATATCAAATGTTACTTCAATTTGTGGTACTCCTCTTGGCGCTGCTGGAATTCCTGTTAATTGAAATCTTCCTAATGTTTTATTATAAGCAGCCATTTCTCTTTCACCTTGTAATACATGTACTTCTACACTTGTTTGACCATCTGCTGCTGTTGAGAAAACTTGTGATTTTTTAGTTGGTATGGTTGTATTTCTTTCAATTAATTTTGTAAATACACCACCATATGTTTCAATACCTAGTGATAATGGTGTTACATCAAGTAATACTAAGTCTTTTACATCTCCAGATAATACACCACCTTGAATTGCTGCACCAATTGCAACACATTCATCTGGGTTAATTCCTTTATCTGCATCTTTTCCTGTTATTCTTTTTACTGCTTCTTGAACAGCTGGAACTCTTGTTGAACCACCTACTAATAATACTTTATGAATATCATTTGGTGTTAATCCAGCATCTTTTAGTGCTTGATTTACAGGTCCTGCTGTAGCTTCTACTAAATCATGAATTAATTCTTCAAATTTTGCTCTTGTTAATGTAATGTCTAAGTGTTTTGGTCCAGTAGCATCTGCAGTTATAAATGGTAAATTAATTTGTGTTTGTTGTACACCTGATAATTCAATTTTTGCTTTTTCTGCTGCTTCTTTTAATCTTTGCATTGCCATTTTATCTGTTGATAAATCAATTCCATTTGATTTTTTGAATTCAGATACTAAGTATTTTATGATAGCATCATCAAAGTCATCTCCACCTAGATGTGTATTACCATTTGTTGCTAATACTTCAAATACACCATCACCAATATCTAGGATAGAAACATCGAATGTTCCTCCACCTAAGTCATATATCATAATTTTTTGGTCTTGTTCTTTATCCATTCCATATGCTAATGCTGCTGCTGTTGGTTCATTGATAATTCTTAGAACTTCTAGTCCTGCTATTTTTCCAGCATCTTTTGTTGCTTGTCTTTGACTATCACTAAAATATGCTGGAACTGTGATAACCGCTTGTGTTACTTTTTGTCCTAAATAATTTTCAGCATCTGCTTTTAATTTTTGTAATATCATTGCTGAGATTTCTTGTGGTGAAAATTTGTCACCTTCTATATCTACTTTTTCATTAGTTCCCATTTTTCTTTTTATTGAGATTACAGTATTTTCTGGATTTGTTACTGCTTGACGCTTTGCAATTTGTCCTACTAATCTTTCTCCATTTTTTGAGAATGCTACTACAGATGGTGTTGTTCTGTTTCCTTCTGCATTTGGTATAACGACAGGTTCTCCTCCTTCCATTACTGCTACACATGAATTTGTTGTTCCTAAGTCAATTCCTATTATTTTTCCCATTTTTATTTACTTCCTTTCTTTTTATTTATTTGTCAGGGGACATACCTTTTGTTGAGGTCACTTCCACTCTTGACGATTTATATTTTTTAAATTTAATAACTTATTTAGTTTGCTACTACAACCATCGAATGGCGTATAACTTTATTTCCTATTTTGTAGCCTTTTCTATATTCCTGAACAATTTCTTTTTCCATCTTGTCAGGGTCTTGTATGCTACTTACAGCTTCGTGTAAACTTGGATCAAATGTTTCTCCAACTGCTGGTATTTCTTCTACTCCTTTTGATTTTAATATATCTTTAAATTGTTTTAAAACCAATTCTACACCTTTTTTATATTCTACATCTTGTGTTTCCACTTTTAGTGCATTTTCTAAGTTATCTACTACTGGTAAAAACACTTCTACAATATCTGCTAATATGGAATTGTATAATGTTTCTCTTTCTTTTCCGCTTCTTTTTTTAAAATTTTCAAATTCTGCTAAAACTCTTTTATATCTATCATTTAACTCATCTAATTCCTGTTGTTTTGGGTCAATTATGTAATCTGTTTTTTCAGTATTTTCTTCTTTTTTGTTTTCTTTTTCATTCGGATTATTTTGAGTTTGTTCCTTTTTTTCTTCTTTTTCCATATTCTACCTTCTTTCTTTATTGTTCTTTATTTTCATCATTTGTATCATTTAATTTTTTACTGATATATTTCATGACAGATATTACTTTTGCATAATCCATTCGTTTAGGACCTATTATTCCAATTGTACCCAAATCTTTATTTCCTATTCTGTGCTTGAATGTCACGACACTAAAGTCTTTTAGTTCTTCTTTTTCGTTTTCTTCTCCAATATATACATTGATATCTTTTGCAAATCCTGTATTTAACATATCTGCCATTAAGTCTTTTTCATCAAGTATATTTACAAAGTTTTTAGCTACTTCTAAACTATTGAATTCTGGTAGTTCGAATAATCGATTTGCACCTTCTAAGTGGATACTTTCCTCTTCTACTACTTTCTTCATCTGTTCTATGATAGGTTTTATCAAGTTCACACTATATTGCATTTCTTCTACCAAATATTTTTCTAATGGCCTATCTATCTTTGTAATTGGCTCACCTTTTAATTTATTATTAAACATATAACTTAATGTTTGAACTTGATTTTCTGTAATGTCTTCATCAAATTTTATAATGGTTTCTTTTACTAAACCATTATCTGTAAGAATAACTGCCATCATCATTCTCGGACTTAATAATACAAATTTTATATTTTCGATTTTTTGTACATCAGAACTTGGCCCTATTGAAACAGTTGTGTAATGTGTTATTTCTGAAATAGTACTTGATGCGATTTTTGTTATATCTTCAATTTCATTTACTTTTGTTTCTAATTTATCACTAATATATTTAATTTCATCTAATGTGATTTTATCTTCTACTAATAGTTCATCTACATAAAATCGATATCCTTTTGCTGATGGTACTCTTCCAGATGATGTATGTGTTTTTTCTAGAAATCCCATCTTTTCTAGTTCTGCCATTTCATTTCTGATAGTTGCACTACTATATTCTAGTCCTTCTGCATTCATGATTGCATTAGAGCTGACTGGTTCTGCTGTTTTGATATATTCTTCTACAATGACTTGTAAAACTCTTTTTTTTCTTTCATCTAACAATTTGATGAGCCTCCTTTTTAGCACTCTTATATTAAGTTTGCTAATTTCGTATATTATAATACAATATTTTTTAGCACTTGTCAATAGATTTTGCTAATTTTTTTATTTTTTCACAAAATGTTCATAAAGGAATTTTTGATACTTGAAATAAATACAATTATGTTATAAACTATGTCCAGAAAAATATAATTATATTTTTCACCTAATCACTTTTTTAGGAGAATGATTATGAAAAAAATTTTATTTAAAGGATGTGGTACAGCCATCGCCACACCATTTACCGAAGATGGCGTAAATTTTGAAGAATTTGCAAAATTAATTGAATTTCAAATTAAACAAGGAGTAGATTCTATTATTGTATGTGGTACAACTGGAGAATCTTCTACAATGACTGATGAAGAAAGAAAAGCTACTATAAAATTTGCAGTTGATATTGTAAATGGTAGAATTCCCGTAATTGCTGGAACAGGTAGTAACAATACGAAACATGCTATTGAACTTTCAAAATATGCAGAAAGTGTTGGTGTAGATGGGGTTTTACTAGTAACACCTTATTACAACAAAACGACACAAGCAGGTTTAGTCGCACATTATACAGCAATCGCAAAAGAAATTACTGTACCGATTATTTTATATAGTGTTCCTAGTAGAACAGGTGTAAATATATTACCTGCAACAGCCTTAGAACTTTCTAAAATTGAAAATATTGTTGCTATCAAAGAAGCTAGTGGTAATATTTCACAAATCGCAGAAATAGCAAAACTTTGTGGAGATAATTTATCTATTTATTCTGGTAATGATGATCAAATTATTCCTATTTTATCTTTAGGAGGAATTGGCGTTATTTCTGTTTTATCTAATGTGGCACCTAAATATACACATGATATTGTTTACAATTACTTAAATGGAAAAACGAAATTAGCATTAGATATGCAATTAGATGCTATTGACCTCATCCACTCTCTATTTTGTGAAGTAAACCCTATTCCTGTAAAAGCTGCATTGAATATGATGGGTTATCATTTTGGTAAACCTAGATTACCATTAATAGAAATGAGTTCTGCAAATGCAGATATATTAAAAAAGAATTTAGATACTTTTAGAAAAATAGAAAGGAAGTTTGAAGATTAATGGATAAAATAAAGGTTTTAGTAAATGGATGTACTGGAAAAATGGGTAAAGAAGTCATTGATTGTATTTCAGAAAATTCTGAATTTGAAGTACTTTGTGGTTTCTGTCAAAAAGAAGTACAGGACTTTCCTTTTCCTGTTTATCGTGATATAAACTCTATAAAACTTATACCAGATGTTATTATTGATTTTTCTGTACCTGTTGCTACTTTTTCTATACTAGATTTTGCAAAAGAAAATAAAATCCCTATGGTAATTGCCACTACAGGATTTTCTGAAGAAGAGTTATCCAAAATAAAAGAATATGCTAAATATATTCCTATATTTCTCTCTTCCAATATGTCTTTTGATATATGTTTGATGCAAAAAGTTTTGGCAACTTTAGCACAAAATTTACCAAATACAGATATTGAAATTGTAGAAACACATCATAATCGAAAAATCGATAGCCCAAGTGGAACAGCACTCATGTTAGCTGATGCTATCAATCAGGCTTGTGAAAACAAATATACCTATAATTTTAGCCGATTGCAAGAAAGAAAATCAAGAGAAAAAAATGAAATTGGATTTTCATCTATTCGTGGAGGAAATATTGTTGGTGAACATACTGTAAAATTTATGGGAGCTGATGAAACTTTTGAAATTACACATACTTGTTATTCTAGAAAAGTATTTGCCAATGGCGCACTAAAAGCCGCAAAATTTTTAGTAACACAAAAAAATGGTTTTTATAACATGAATGATTTACTATAAGTATAAATTTATTTTCCTATTAAATGAAAAGACTTGTGCATTATCCTTATATGCACAAGTTTTTTTATACAAACTCCTCCCATACCAAATTTGCCAAATCAATTCCTCTATTGGTTAATCTTATATGGTTCTGGTCAACTAAAATTAGTTTTTCATCTGATAGTTTTTTTAATTCATTTCTAAAGAAATAAATGGGATTGTCCCTAAATTTATTCTTGAAATCACTAATATTTATTCCTTCTATCTTTCTTAAGCCTAATAACATGTATTCTTTTTTCTTATCATCTTCTTTTTGTATTTCATGAATCATTCGATTTCTCTCTAATCTTTCATGTTTTATATTCTTAATATATTCTTCCATATTTTCTGTATTAGAATATCTTGTTATATCTCTATAGGAATGAGCCGCTACACCAAATCCTATATATTCTTTTTGTTCCCAACAATTCCAATTATGTTTTGATTCATATCCTATTTTTGCAAAATTGGAAATTTCATAATGCCTATATCCATTTAATTCTAATGTATTTTTTACATACCAGTACATATTTCTTTCCGTATCTTCTTCAGGTAATTGCAACTTTCCTTTTTCTATTTCTTGAGAAATTGGTGTATTTTCTTCTACGATTAGAGAATATACAGATATATGTTCTGGTTGTAATTCTATGATTTTCTCTAAACTTTCTTTAATATCTTTTATTCTTTGATTTGGAAGTCCTATCATTAAGTCTACATTGATATTCTTAAATCCAATCTCTCTTGCCAATATATAGGTTTCTAGAAACTGTTCAAAATCATGTATTCTCCCTATTTCTTTTAAAAGATTTTCTTGAATACTTTGCAATCCTATGCTTAATCGATTGATTCCACATTTTTTATATTGCTCTAATTTCTCTCTCGTTACAGTTCCTGGATTTACTTCTATTGTAATTTCTGCATCTTTTGCTACATCTTTCTTTTTAATCTCCTTTAAGATTCCACTTATATATTTACTATCGATATAAGAAGGTGTCCCTCCTCCTATATAAATTGTTGTAATTCGGGATTGTATATTTTGCATTTTTACTTCTTTTTTTACAGCTTTTATATAATCTTCAATTAGATTATCTTTTCCGCAATAAGATATAAAATCACAATAATAACATTTTTGTTTACAAAAAGGAATATGTACATATATACCAATTTCATCACTCTTCATTTGCTATCTCCATTATCTTTTTTAATCTATAATTTACTCCTGATTTTCCTACAGGCGGTGTCAACTTTTGCCCTAATTCTATTAGACTAGCATTCGGATTCTCCAATCTTAAATTCGCGATTTCTTTTAAAGATTCACTTAAATTCTCAAATTTATGATTTTCTTTTATTTTTTTGATTGCTTCGATTTGCTCTATAGATGCATTAATTGTTTTATTTAAATTTGCTGATTCACAATTTACAATTCTGTTAATTTTATTATTCATTTCTCTTTGTACTCTGATTTCTTCAAATCTTAATACTGACTTATTTGCCCCTAATAAAGCTAAAAATTTCGAGATTTCTTCTCCATCTTTTATATAAATAGCATATTCATTCTTTTTTTCTATGATATTACTTTTGATATCAAAACTCTGTAATGCTTGTACAATCAAGATTGCATGAGCATTTTGCTTAATTCCTAATTCTAAATGATATTTATTTTCTGGATTATTGATGGAACCTCCTCCTAGATAAGCTCCTCTTATTACCCATTTTATCTGTTCTTGATTTACCTTTTGCAAATCTATTTTCATAATTCCTAGTTTATCTACCTCATTTTGTTTTACGGTTATAACATATAAATTTCCTTGTAAACATATATCAAAATCACTTATACCCATGTTGCTTAGTAATCTTGAAAATCGATTAATATTATATTCATTTTCTGTACTAAATTTTAATTTTTTATTCTCTATACTGATATTACTACTTAGCAAATACCCTATTAATTCATATTTAACAGCTTCTTTATTTGATAGATTTTCTGTTTTACTTAATTCTTCTTTTAATTCTTTTGAAAAAGACATTCTATCCTCCTACTCTTGTAATGATGACTCTATCGTTTCCATATAAATCCTTTTTAGAATATGTATCTACGTATTTATTTTCATTTTCTATGATTTCTATGACATCTATTTTTTGATCATATCCTATTTCCAAACATAAATAGCTTCCAAGTTTTAAATAATCTATCGCTTGTTTTGCTATTTTTCTATAAAATTCTAGTCCATCTATACCACCCTCTAGTGCTAGCTTAGGTTCTTTTTGTACTTCTTCACTTAAATAACCTATATCTCCATTTTTTATGTATGGTGGATTTGACACTATTATATCAAATTTTATTTTACCCATATTTTCAAATAAATCTGATTTTATAAATTCTATTTTTTCTTCTACTCCTATATTTTTTGCATTTATCTTCGCAACCTCTAATGCTTTTTCACTTACATCTGTTGCATATATTTTGGAATTTTTTACATATTTCGCTATGGATATTCCGATTGCTCCACTTCCTGTACATAAATCTAAAATTTTAGGATTTTCAAATTTATTTGCTATTTTTATAACTTCTTCAACCAATATTTCGGTATCTGGCCTAGGTATTAATACATTTTCATTTACATAAAAATCCATTTTCATAAATTCTTGTAGATGTGTTATATGCTGTAAAGGAATACCTTGTGATAATTTTTCGATATTTACAAAATATTCCCATTGTTGTTTTTTTGTTATTTGCTCATTATCATATACAATTAAATATTGTCTTGTTTTTTTTAAAATATATTGCAATAATAGTCTCGCTTTCAATTTTGGGCTATCTATATGATTACTTTTTAACATAATCATTCCTTTATTTAAGGTCTCCTTTATTGTCATATAAACACCTCCTTATATATTCAATCATATATCATTTATTATTTTTTTTCAATATATTTTATACAAAAACAGGAACCTAATTCTTATGAATTAAGTTCCTATTAATAATTTTGTAATTATTCTTTTACTCTTGCCCTTCTTTTACTTTCTACTACTACTGGTGGTAATAGTGGGCTATAACTGTCTCCATTAAATACATCTACCTCTACTGTTCTTGTAAGTAAATCTGTGTATGTATATGAAGCAGTTCTATCATTCTCCTCATATTTTACTACAAATATATTAGGATATGCTTTTTCTATTGTACCTTCTTTTTCAAATTCCTTGCTTCTTCCTAATGAACCTTTAACAATTATCTTTTGACCTACTTTATCAAAAATGTTCGTTTTTAAATTTGCTATGTCAGTCTTATAAATCATTAAATCACCTACTTTGCTTAAGATGATTTGAGTATATCATTAGCAGGTGATTTTGTCAAAGCATGTGTTTTTTTGTCAATTTCTTGTAATCCTTGTATATCAAGGGTTATATCGTCATCAATTATCTTTATTACATTTATATTACATTTATGTTACAAAAATATTACATTGTATTTTCAAATAATTATTACATTCTTTTTCCCTCTTGCCCCTAGTCCATTTATACCTTTTTTTCCATCTCTTAGTTCATCTACAAAATCATCTATTGTTATATATTTATTTTTATCAGTTGTAGCTATGCTTTTTGCAACAATCAATGGATCTAAAAAATCTATTAATATTCTAGCAGGTGAAGATGCAAAATTAGCTCCTGCATCCATTAATGCTTCAAAATAACTCTGGCATGCTCCTGCAAAGATTACTAAATTTTTATGATATGCTTCATCATATTTCCTTGCCTCTTTTACCGTTTGTATAAAATGTCTAGAGTTCCTATAATTGTATATATCATTATATCTAGCTCCATTCTTTATCATTCCATCATGTCCTGTTATCACCAAAATATCAGGATTGTAGATTGTAAGTAATCTGTATACAGCTTTAGACTGCTTGTTTTCTGGTATATTTTTTACGATTGCTTTTAGTCCCATTTTTTTATAATACATCATTGATTTCTCGCTATATTTCTTATCTCCGTCTAAATGTAATATCTTGCCTGTATAAATAAGTTCTTTTCCTCTATATTTTTTTGTTACTATTTTTGCACTTATTTTTCTATTTATTTTCCTTTCCAATTCTTCTTCAATTTTATTCTGTTCTTCTTCAATTTTATTCTGTTCTTCTTTATTTAGTAATTTTAAATCTTCAATTGGTGCATCTGCTTCAACTCTTACATCAATTCCTTTTAGTATTGCAATTCTATTATTATTATTTAGTTTTAATATTCGCTTTACTGAAAAGACAATATCATTCCCATAAGAGTTTCTAGTAACTATATCGCCTTTTTTTATTTCTCGCATAATATCACCCCTACTTTGTAGGCTAATATAATATATGTAATTTTGACATTTTTTGTCACTTCTTTAATGTAAATTATGTAATATTATTGCCTTTTCGACATATAAACAAATAAATCTTTACTTATGGTTCTTTTGATGATATAATATGCATAGAAATTTTAAAAAAGGAGGCTTTTTATGAAACAATCTAATGAAGATTTAGCAGAAAATAAAGTATTAATTTTATATTTGTTAAATAGATTACCTGATGGAATTAAAAGTGATCATTTATATAAAATCGTTTCTTTAGCGAATAATATGAATTATTTTTATTTTCAAGAGTTATTAACTGATTTGATTGATACAAAATTAGTTGGTTCTTTTACAAGAGATGAAGATACATTTATCAAAATTACTTCAGAAGGTCAAAATGCATTGTTACTTACAAAATCACTTCTACCTGGAATTCTAAAATTAAAAGCTGATAATGTCTTTCAAGAAGAAGTTCCAATTATTAAAGAAGAGTCTTCTATTATTACGGAATATATTCCAAAAGATGAAAACAATTATACTGTAAAATGTAAAATCGTTGAGAAAACAGAAACCTTATTTGAAGTTTCTGCATTTGCAGGTTCCAGAGAAAGGGCTAAACAAATTTCTGATAACTGGAAAAATAATGCTAATAAACTTTATCCTAAAATATTAGATTTACTTTTAAATGGAGATTAATATGAAGAAAAAAGATGTAATAAATTTTTATAAACTTTTAAAAAATACATATCCAGACGCTACTTGTAGTCTGGATTTTAAAACGCCATTTCAAATGGTTGTTGCAGTAATGCTTTCTGCTCAGTGTACAGATGAACGAGTGAATAAAACAACTCCTGCGCTATTTGAAAGATGCAAAACGATTCAAGACTTTGCAGATGTAGATATTCAAGAACTTGAAGGAATCATTCATCCTTGTGGTTTTTATAAAAATAAAGCAAAAAATATAAAATTATGTGCAAAACAAGTTTTAGAAAACTTTAATGGTGTTGTCCCACAAAATATGGAAGATTTATTAACTTTAGCTGGTGTTGGAAGAAAAAGTGCCAATGTTATTTTACTTGAAGCATTTGGAATCGCTAATGGAATTGCAGTTGATACGCATGCTAAAAGAATATCTAATAGAATTGGTCTTTCTTCTGAAAAAGAACCTGAAAAAATTGAACAAGATTTATTAAAAATATTTCCAAAAGAATATTTAAAAGATATCAATCATTTATTTGTTTGGCACGGACGTAAAACATGTGATTCGCGAAAACCAAAATGTGACATTTGTACTGTAAAACAATACTGTAAATTTTATAGTTCCAAACTTTAGTATATTTTGCAAATTTATGTAAATACTACATCAATAAGAGGTGATATCTTTGACAAATATCAATTGTACTTTAGATTGTATTTATCAAATCGATGGAAAATGCTCTTATGATATTATTTCTGATGCAAAAATATGCACAACGAATTCTAACTCTGAGTGTGCATATTTAAAAAAACGGACATAAAGGACGGTCCTTATCGCGAACTTTAGGGACAGTCCTTTGCGCGAACAAAAAGGAACGTCCCCAAAGTTCGCCAAAGTTCGTTTTAATTTTACTTTGCATACTCTTCAAAAACTTTTGCTAGATATTTCATACTTGTTAAACACTGTTCTAAAGTATTTCCTGTTGCACCAACTTCTATGATACATGCAGCTTTTCCTAAATGTTGATTATATCTTGAATTTCTTACAATCATTGGCTTAAATAGTCCAGGATACATTTCATTCGCTTTTTTCTGAATTTCTATTGCAAATTTTAAATTTGTCTTCCAGTTTGGATGATATAGTCCACCTCCATTTGTACCTATTACAAACATCAATTGTGCTGCAACATCTTCTCCTATTTTTACGCTCGGATCATAATTGCTTTTACTTCCAATGGCATCCCTATGTAAATCAATAATAATATCACTTGAATTCGTTTGCAATATACTTTCTACAGTATCATTCGACCTATCATATGACCCACTATATGCAGGATAATCATGATAGGTTTTATCATGATAAACATTCAATCCAAATCCTGTTAAGTATGTTGAAAGTTCATCCCCAACTCTTGATACAGAATAGTTTAAATCTGTTGTTCTAAAATTTCCTGTTTGCTGATATGGATATAATTCACTTGGTGTATAACTTTCACAAGTATGTGTGTGAAATATTAAAAAATTACTTTTATTTATATCTAACTCTTGAGCTAATATTGTACTATCTATTGCAAAAGAAGTTTCATTTTTTATTTTTACCCCTTCTATTTCTACATTAAAGCTTTCAGATATCGGATTTTGCGTTACAATTTCTGTCTGGCTACTTACAGGTACATCTGCATTTTGAGCAGGATCTTCTACATTTTTAGCATTTTCATTATTTTCCGCTGTTTCTATTGTTCCATCATTAATTTCGTCCACTATTTCATTCTTTTCTTCTACTTGTGCTAGTTCAATTCCTAACAATTTATCTATCATATTTGCTTTGGGTTCTTCTTCTCCATCTTCCTTTATGGTTGTATTTGCTTTATAATAAGTTCCTGAAATTGCTGGTATTTCTATACTTAGACAACCAATTAATTTTTCTGATAAATTGACTTTAAAAATTTCATTTGATTGAAATTTAGGAATCATTTTTGTCATTATAAAAATGAATATAAGTACAAATAATAAAATCGCAATATGTTTTGCGGATTTTTTTATATTGATTACTGTGACATTAAACATATATTTCTCCTTGTCCTAATGTTCCTATATATAATATATGTTTGATTTATATAATTTAGAACTTAAAACAATAAATCCTAGAATAGAATATTCCTTTCTACTCTAGGATTGTTCTTGATTGTTTATTATTAATTATTGATAATTATAATAATCTTGGTTTTAATTCTAAATAAATTGGTTTTTCTTCTCTTATCATCGTACTTTTTCCATGTCCAGGATAAACGATTGTTTCATCAGGTAAAATCATTAATTTTTTTGTTATGGAACTGATGATATCTTCAAAACTCCCTGTTGGTACATCTGTTCTTCCCCATGTTCCTCTAAACAAAGTATCTCCTGAAAATAATAGATTTTCACTTTCACAATAAAGACAAGACCCACCTTCTGTATGCCCTGGTGTATGGATTACTTTAAATTCTAAGTCTCCTAAATGTAGTAAATCTCCATCATCTACTCTTGCATCTGCCTCTAATGTTAAATTTGGATAACCAATATATGTTGTTAAACTAACATTTGGATTCAAAATATTTTCTGCATCTTTTCTTTCTATTATAACTTGACCGCCATATCTCTCTTTTAATTCTTTTACTCCACCTATGTGGTCCCCATGGCAATGTGTAAGATATATATATTTTAATTTTGCTTGCAATATGTCTAACATTTCTACAATTTTTTCTACATTTCCTGCAGGGTCTATTACCATTGTTTCTTTTGAATTTTCATCTTGCACGATATAGCAGTTTGTTTTATCTCCTGCCCATGCTTCAATCTTTAGTTCTTTTAGTATCATTTTTTTCAAATCCTTTCTATTTCTTCCTGTTTACTTCATAAACACTATCTACTTTTCTTAATTCTTTCATAATTTTATTCAAACTTTCTAAACTATCTACTTCTAAAGTAACTTCTGTGATAGCAATTCTTTCTCTTGAAACTCTTGCATTAACACCTAGTATCTTGGCTTTTGCTTCATTAATTTTTTGTATAATATCTGCTAATAAACCATTTCTGTCATTTGCAAACACTTCTACTTCTACTGTATAAGTTACTTTTTCTTGATTATACCATTCTACTTCTATAATTCTATTTTCTTCTTTTAATAAATCATTAATATTGACACAATCTTTTCTATGAACAGATACCCCTCTTCCTTTTGTTATATATCCTATGATTTCATCCCCTGGAAGTGGATTACAACATTTCGAAAGTTTTACTAAACAGTTATCTATTCCTTTTACGATTATACCAGAATTTGATGGTTTTACCTTTTTGGTTTTATTTATTTGAAGTTCCTCTAGCTTATCTTCTATAGGATCTTCTTTATGCTCCTTTCTATATTCAATCAGCATTCTAGCTATCACTTTTGTTGCTGACATTGCACCAAACCCCACTGATACATACATTTCATCCAGATTTTTAAAGTTATATCTTTCAAGCATTGGATTAATATATTCATTTTTAAATATATCTGCATGGTCAATACCGATTCTTTTTAATTCTTTTTCAATTGCTTCTTTTCCTTTTTCTATATTTTCAGTTTTTCTTTCTCTTTTAAACCATTGTTGTATTTTATTTTTAGCACTTGAACTTTTTACAAATTTTAGCCAATCCATACTTGGGCCTTTTGAATTATCTGATGTTAATATTTCTACAATATCCCCATTTTTGATTTGGGTGATAATAGGAACCATCTTGCTATTGATTTTAGCTCCTACCATATGGTTTCCTATTTCTGCATGTATACTATATGCAAAATCTATAGGCGTTGAACCTCTTGGCAACACTTTTATTGTTCCTTTAGGTGTAAAAACATACACTTCGTCCTCAAACAATTCTGTTTTTAATGTTTCTAAAAATTGTTGTGGATCTTGCATTTCTTGTTGCCATTCAAGAGTTTCTCTTAGCCAAGCTAATTTATCTTCTTGAACATTTACTACTTTTTGTCCTTTTCTACTTCCATAATTTGCTTCCTTATATGCCCAATGTGCAGCGATACCATATTCAGCAATTCTATGCATATCCCAAGTACGAATTTGTACTTCAAATGGTGTACCTTTCTCTCCTAACAAAGTAGTATGTATGGATTGATACATATTGGTCTTTGGAACTGCAATATAATCTTTAAATCTTCCCGGCATGGGATTATACATTTCATGTACAACACCTAATGCTGCATAGCAATCTTTTACAGAATTGACAATGATTCTTAGTGCAAATAAGTCATAAATTTGATCTAAAGTCTTATTATCTCTTTGCATTTTTCTATAGATACTATATAAATGTTTTGCTCTACCTGTTACTTCTGCTTCAATATGTTGCTTTTTTAATTGAACTCTTATATCTGCCATGATTTTTTCTATAAATTTTAATCTTTCTTCTCGTTTTTGTTCAATACCTTTTACAAGTTCTTTAAATTCTGTTGGATACAAATATTGAAATCCTAAATCTTCCAATTCCCATTTTATAGAATATAAACCAAGTCTATTGGCTAGAGGTGCATATAGTTGCATGGTTTCTTGTGATATTGCAATTTGCCTATCTTTCTTTAGATATTGCAACGTTCTCATATTATGAAGTCTATCCGCTAATTTAATGATGATTACTCTAATGTCTTTTCCCATAGCTAAAAACATTTTTCTATAATTTTCAACTTGATTTTCTTCTATGGTAGCATATTGTATTTTTTTAAGTTTTGTTACTCCATCTACCATATCGGTAATTTCTTTTCCAAATTCTTTTTCTAAATCTTCATTTGTTACATCTGTATCTTCTATGACATCATGTAATAATGCTGCACATATTGTTTTTTCGTCTAACCCTAGTTCTGCTATTGTATAGGCAACATTTGTTGGATGTATCATATAAGGTTCGCCTGATTTTCTTACTTGATCTCCATGATGTACTAAAGCGTAGTTATATGCTTTTTGTATTATTTTTGTATCAGGCCATCTTTTATTTTTCTTTACTCTATCTATAATATCTTTTATTATATAATTTTTTGTCATAAATCATCACCCTCTTTTTTCGCGGACAAAAGGACTGTCCCTCATGTACGGCTAAATTATCTTTAAATAGATTTCATTAAATCTTTCAGATTGATTTGTATATTGTCCACACCATTAAATGTATTTATTTCTAGATTTCCAACGACATCTATTTTATCTCCAATTTTATATTCATTAGATAAATATCCTAAATTAAATCCTATTGCATTAATCATATTTCTTTCATCTTTTAAGGTTAGTTTTAAGTGCTTCCCTTCTGATAAAGCTCTTATGGAATCTATTTTCAAATTTCTAATGGCGAATAATGGCATTTTGTTTTCTTCACCATATGGCTCTAATTCACTTAAACTTTCAACCATATCTTTATCAATTTCTTCTAGATTTGCTTGAGCATCTATTTTTAATATTGGTACTATTTCTTCTATATGTTTCTGTTTTGCTATCTGTTCTAATTTTTCTTTGAATTCTTCAAATTTTTCTTTTTTTACATTAATTCCAACAGCCATAGAATGTCCACCAAATTTATCTATTGTATCACTACATTCTGTTAGTGCTTCATATAAATCAAAACCAGGTATACTTCTTCCAGAACCTTTTCCAAAATCATCTTCCTCACATAACAATATACTTGGTTTAAAATATAGTTCTGTAATTTTTGATGATACGATTCCAATTACTCCATGATGCCAATTTTTCCCCATTAAGACAATCGTATTTCTTTCATTTAAATTATTTTTTTCAATTTGCGTTATTGCATCAGCATATATATTTTTTTCAGTATCTTGTCTTAACTTATTATATTCATTTAATTTATCTGTTAATGTTTTTACCTCTTTTATGTCTTTTGATAAAAACAATTTTAAAGCCTCTTCTTGGTGTCCCATTCTTCCACAAGCATTGATTCTTGGTGCAACTCCAAAAGATATTGTATTAGAATCTATTTTATTATATCCAGAAGCTTCTAATATAGACTTTAATCCTAAATTTTTCGTTTGCTCTACTAATTTTAATCCTAATTTTACAATCACTCTATTTTCATCTACAAGAGGAACAATATCTGATATGGTTCCTACACATACAATATCTAAATATTTCAAATATTCTTTTTGTTCTAATTTTAATTCTATAGAAAGTGCTTGTATTAATTTAAATACAACTCCAACTCCCGCTAAGTTTCTAAATGGGTATGTATTATCTTTTCTTTTGGCATCTACAACAGCTAACGCTTTTGGTAATTCCGCTCCAGGTTCATGATGATCTGTAATAATGGTTTCTATTCCCAATTGATTGGCATATTCTATTTCTTCTAATGCTGATATTCCACAATCTACTGTTATCATTAATGTATAATCTTGATTGGCAATTTCTTTTACAGCTTCTTTATTTAATCCATATCCTTCTTTTAGTCTATTCGGAATGTATTCTGCTATTTTCATTCCTCTTTCTTCTAAAAAACTTTTCAATACAGTTACACTTGTAATACCATCTACATCATAATCCCCATATATAATGATTTTTTCTTTATTTTCTATGGCTGTGATGATTCTTTTTACTGCAATTTGCATATCAGGCATCTCATAGGGATTATAGAAGTCATCTCTTTTAGGTTTTAAGAATTTCTTTATTTGATTTTCTTCTACAATATCTCTATTAACAAGTATGGTCGCTAACAATTTATTTATACCATATTTTTCTACTATCTTTTCTACTTTTTCATTATCTATTTGACATATTTGCCATTTTTTGTTCATTCTATATTCCTTTCATATATTCATTTTTCTGCATATATTGTACTATTATAAACAAAAAATAGCAAGCACTCTTGCTATTTTTCTTGTATTTTATTCTTCTTCCGCATCTTCATCATCATTTTCTGATAATTCTTCTCCAAGACTTTGTTCAAATGCTTTTGCAAAATTGTCTCTTACTTTTTTATCTACTTCTTGAAGCATTTCTTTATGTTCTATTAAATATCTCTTCGCATTTTCTCGTCCTTGTCCGATTCTTTCCCCATTATAACTAAACCAAGATCCACTTTTCTCTATAATATCTAAGTTTACAGCCATATCTAAAATATTTCCCTCTTTTGAAATTCCTTTTCCATATAAAACATCAAATTCTGCTTCTCTAAATGGTGGAGCTACTTTATTTTTAATAACTTTTACTCTTACCCTATTTCCAATAACTTCTCCATCTTGTTTAATATTTTCTACTTTTCTGATATCCATTCTGACAGATGCATAGAATTTTAATGCTCTACCTCCTGTTGTTGTTTCTGGATTTCCAAACATAACACCAATTTTTTCTCTTAATTGATTAATAAAGATTAAGACTGTTTTTGATTTATTGATTGCTCCAGCAAGTTTTCTCAATGCTTGTGACATTAATCTTGCTTGCAATCCCATATGAGAATCCCCCATATCTCCATCAATTTCTGCCTTTGGTACTAATGCTGCTACAGAGTCTACAACAATAACATCTAATGCTCCGCTTCTAACCAATGCTTCTGTGATTTCTAATGCTTGTTCTCCTGTATCTGGTTGTGAAACAATTAAATTATCAATATCTACTCCTAATTTTCTTGCATATACTGGATCTAAAGCATGTTCTGCATCTATAAATGCTGCTTCTCCTCCCATTTTTTGTGCTTCTGATATAACATGTAATGCTAATGTTGTTTTTCCTGAAGATTCAGGTCCAAATATTTCTATGATTCTTCCTCTTGGTACTCCACCAATTCCTAAAGCGATATCTAAACTTAATGCTCCTGTAGGTATTGCTTCTACCTCCATAGCTTTAAATTCTCCTAATTTCATGACGGATCCTTTTCCAAATTGCTTTTCTATTTGACTCATTGCCACTTCCAATGCTTTTCTTTTTTCTAAATTTTCTTCCATGTTTTTTCCTCCTAATTTTTATAAAACTTTTGTTCGATATATGTATTATATCGTATTTATTTTTTTTGTCAAGTATTTTTTTAATTTTTATACCAATTATTTATATCCATAAAGATATTATACCAATTTGCTGTTATATTTCCTCTAAGTCTCCAACTACTTGCTATTGCATAATAACTATTATATAGTCCTATATATGGTACTTCATCATTATAGATTTGTTTGATTCTCGTATATTTTTCTTGTAGTAAATCTTCTTTTGTAATATTTTTTACTTCATTCATGATGGTTGTTAATTCTTCATTACTATAATTTGCTAGATTATTGGCTCCAAAGTAGGTCTCTAAATTAGGACTTAAGGATTCTGTTGTTCCTGTTAAAATCATATCATAATTTTTGTTTTGTAAATAATTTTGATATTGATTGTCACTTGCTTTTACAAGTGTCACTCTGATTCCTAATTCTTCTAAATTCGTTTTTATCAATTCTGCCACAGATACTCTAGCTTGGTTAGATGCTTGTACAACAAGTCTAAAGTTAATCGTTCTTGTGGTATAGTTGATTCGTTTTTGCCATCGATTATTTGTATAAGTCCATCCATTTTGTTCTAAAATTTGCCTTGCTTGAGCTACATTATAAGAATAAGTGGCATCTTCTCCTTTTAACCAATTTCCATAATCTAATGGATAACTAGCCGTTTTGTATTTGTTGTTATATACTGTTGCAACAATATTGTCTTTATTGATTGCACATGCAATTGCTTGCCTTACCTCTTTATTAGATAAAACTGCATTTTGCGTATTAATTGCTAAAAAATCAAATTCTCTGCCAGCCACTTCTACTAGATTATATCCCATTGTTCCTATATAGTCTTGAATACTTATATTGTTTGTTGTTAATACATCTACTTTTCCTAGTTTAAAAGCATTATATAGTTCCCCTAAACTAGCATATTTCGATATATTGATTGTTTCAAGTGTTAATTCCTCACCATAGTAATTTTCATTTTTATTTAACACGATTCCTGCATCCGTATTTTGCGTAATTTTATATTTACCAGTTCCTATTGGCGCATTATTTTTTTCTGTGGTATTAAAATCTTGTCCTTCATAATATTTTTGGCTTAGTATTGGAAATGTTAAATTATATTCAAAAAATGGTATTTCATGGTCTAAGGTTAATTGTAAAGTTTCTTCGTCTATTTTGTCAGCTCTAACAACATATTGTACATTATAGGCATAGATAGATGCTGTTTGTTTTAATATATCGATTGTATATAAAACATCTTCTACCGTAAGTTTTTGTCCATCTGACCATTTAATATCATTTCTTATTTTTATTAAATAGGTTACTTCACTTGTTTTTGCCCAATCTTTTGCTAAGCATTTTGTTAATTTATATTCTTCATCTAATTCCAATAATGGATCAAATATTAATCTTGATATTTCTTGTACATGTTTATTGGTGCTTAAAATAGGATTCATTGTATCAAATTCTGCAATACCTAAAGATATTTCTTTAATGATATCTTCTTCTATTTCTAAATCATCAACAGGTTGTTGTACAGTTTCTTCTTCTTTATTTAATTGATAGATAACAATTCCAACAATAGCAATGACAAATATGATAAATATATATTTTACAAAATTACTTTTCAAATTAACACCTCTTTGTTTTACTTTATTGTGGATTTATTTTTAGATTTGATTTTGTAAAAACTAAGTTGTTATTGATAATGGATAATAATATGTTGTATTTTACCATAAATTTTTCTTTATTGCAATTCTTTTTTATGATTTTGAATAAAAAAGAGAGCAACAATGCTCTCAAACTTTTCTAACCTATCACATGGCTTTATATATTTTCGTTGATTTAATCTATTTTCTAGATTCTACAATCAATTTAATTCCTGTTCTGTCTTCTCCCTCAACCTCTACTTCTGCAAAGGCTGGTATACAAACTAAGTCTACTCCTGATGGTGCTACAAATCCTCTTGCTATAGCTACTGCCTTTACTGCTTGGTTTAGAGCTCCTGCTCCAATTGCTTGCATTTCTGCTTTTTGTGATTCTTTTACTAATCCTGCAATAGCACCTGCTACTGAATTTGGATTAGATTTTGATGAAATCTTTAAAATTTCCATTTTTCTTTTGCCTCCTATAATTTAATTTTTGTTGCAACTTTTACATTTTTAATTTTACAATATTTAGGAGATTTTGTCTAGGTATTTCTGGAAATTTTTTCTAATTTTCATCGCAACTTTCGACAAGTTTTATTCAGTTGTTTTATCTAATATTCATTCTTTCTATAGAAGTTACTTTATTGGAAATATCATCTATATCAAATATGACTGCATTCAATATACATTCTCCTTCTGCCAATTTATATTTTTCTGGAAGTGCTGTTTCAAATCTTTTTATAGATACTTGAATATCCATTCCAATTACAGAATTTTTAGGGCCAGTCATTCCTATATCTGTTATATATGCTGTTCCATTTGGAAGTATTTGTTCATCACCTGTTTGTACATGTGTATGTGTTCCAAATATAGCGGTTATTTTTCCATCTAAGAATCTAGCCATTGCTATCTTTTCAGCTGTTGCTTCTGCATGAAAATCCATTATGATGATATCTACTTTTCCTTGTAAATCATCTACCATTTCTTTCGCTAATATAAAAGGATTTTCTGTAAGAATGTTAATATCTACTCTTCCTATTAAATTTATAACTGCTATTTTCTTATCCATACATTCAAATATTCCTAATCCTTTTCCAACGACTCCTTTAGGATAATTAGCAGGTCTTAATAATCTTGGATCATCTATAAATCTAAAAATATCTTTTTTACCCCATGTATGATTTCCCATTGTAATGACATTTGTTCCTGCTTCTATTATATCTTTAAAATTTTTTTCTGTAATTCCCATTCCTCCTGCTGAATTTTCACCATTTGTAATGACAAAATCTATGTTTTTTTCTTTTTTTATATTAGGTAGTAATTCTTTTAATTTTCTTACTCCTGACTCTCCAACAATATCTCCTACAGCTAATATTTTCACATTCATTCCTTCTTTCTTTTACTTTCCTATTTTAACATTTTTTAGTAATATTCGTCAAGTATTGTAGCATTTTATATAATAGAAAAAAAGATAATACTAATTCGTACTATCCTTTTAAATACTATATTCGCCTTCTATTATTTTTTCATATATTTCATCTACTCTATCCAATTCTTTTGCATAATTTTCTTGTATTTGTTGAACTTCTTGTTCTTGGACTTGTAATCTATTTAAATTTGATAAATATACTCCCATCAATATAAATACAAAAAATAGACATGCAATTAATACAAATAAAGTAATTGCTCCTTTTTCCCTTTTTTTATTACTAAATATAGAAAAATTTTTCATTTCATCCTCCGTTACTTTTGATTAAATATAGTATATCAATCATTTTTTATAAAATCAATACTATTTATCTTTTCTTCTATAAAATTTCTCCAAATTCTGTTTTGAAGTATCAATCATTCCTCTAATTTCCTTTTTTGAATTATCTATTTTGTTTTTCAATTCTTCTCTTGAATTATCAATCTTTGCTGCAAATTCATCTCTTGATTCTTCTATTCTCTTTTTCATGGCATCCCATTTATCATATAAAACGGTATCTCTAATCTTAGGGAAAGCGTGTACAAGTCTTCTATATAATCTATATCTAGTTTTAATTATCTTTTTCACTTTTGCAGAAATTTCTATGGTATTATCTTTAAATTCTCTTGTCATCTCTTTTAAATTAAGAATGATTTTAAAAGATACAATTGTATCCATAACCAATATTATCAAAAATGTTATAGAAAACACATTCAATACCATTTCAGGTATCATATTTATATATTTTAGTAAAAATGGATTTGCTACATAAATAATAAAAGTACCAGCTATTCCAAATGGAATAAGTGTTTCCAAACAAATACGACCATTGATATTAAATTTTCTATAACTGTAATCCCACCATCTGGCTTTAAAAATCTTTTCCATTATGTAACTTGTCGCATATTCCAATGTGCCACAAATTAGCAAAGACATAAAAAATGTTATCCATATATCCTCATTATATTTTGCTAGGAGTATTGTTATCAACAATACTCCTGCTCCATAAATAGGGCAATATGGTCCTATTAAAAATCCTCTATTAACAAATTTCTTTTTTCTAACTGTTTCTAAAATAGATTCCATTACCCATCCTAAAAAGGAATATATAAAAAACAATGCAATATATTGTTCTATTTGTAAAATCATTCGTTCTCCCCTTATTATATTTTTATTTTTTCTTGACTGCATTTTCCTTATCTGTATGTTGTTTTGACTTTTGTTTCGTTTTCTTTTTCTACTGCTCTTCTTTCTTTTTGTCTTAATTTCAAATTATCTTTAGCAACTGTCATTAAAAGTTTAATTCTGTTTGTTTGATTTGCTTCACTTGCCCCTGGATCATAGTCTACTGGAACAATATTGGCTTCTGGATACATATCTCTAATCGTTTTGATAACTCCTTTTCCTACTACATGATTTGGTAAACATGCAAATGGTTGCACACAAACAATATTTGGAATATCATTTTCCATATATTCAAGCATTTCTGCGGTTAAAAACCATCCTTCTCCTGTTTGATTTCCTGTTGATAATACAGATTTTACATTATCTGCTAAATGCCATATATCTGATGGTGGTAAATATCCTTTTTTAGATTTTGCTAATGCTTTTTTACTATCTTTTTCAAATAATTGTATTAGTTTTACAGCTGTTGCAAATAAAAATGCTTTTTTATTATCATTTTTTAACATTTGATTTGAAAATACTTTATTACTTGCTATAAATTTAATAAATCCTAAAAAATCTGGAAGAATTACTTCTGCTCCTTCTTTTTCTAATAGGTTTGCAACAAAATTATTTCCAAAAGGATGATATTTTATTAAAATTTCTCCTACAATTCCTACTTTTGGTCTTTCTTTACTTGTATCTAACTCTATTTTTTCAAAATCTTCTACAATTTTATATATACTTTGAGAAAATTCTTTTGCTTTACTTTTTACAGCAAATTTTTTTGCTTTTTCCATCCATTCATTAAATAGCTTTTCCGTTTCTCCCTTATGTTTTTCATAAGGTCTATTTTTATATAACATTTTTTGTAATAAATCTGCATATAACATCGCCTTAATCAATTTTTCTATCATAGATAATGTTAACTTAAATCCTGGATTTTTTTCCATTCCAACAACATTAAAAGATATAACAGGTACTTGCTCAAATCCAGCATCTTTTAAAGCTTTACGAATAAATCCTATGTAATTGGTTGCTCTACAACCTCCACCTGTTTGTGACATGATTAAAGCCGTTTTATTGATATCATATTCTCCAGATTCTAATACTTCTATCATCTGTCCTGTTGTAATAATAGATGGATAACAAGCATCATTATTTACATATTTTAAGCCTGTCTCTATGGTATGTGGTGTACATTCTCTTAATAATTTAACTTTATACCCCTCACTTTGTAAGATTGGCTCTAAAAATTCAAAATGAATTGGTGCCATTTGTGGAATTAAAATGGTATATTCTTTTTTCATTTCTTCTGTAAATGCAATTCTATTTAATTGATATTCACCTGTTGCTGTTTTATCCTTTTTTTCTTTTAATCGTTTATTAATACTTGCTAACAATGAACGCAAACGAATTCTTACAGCCCCCAAATTATTAACTTCGTCAATTTTGATTAAGGTATACATTTTTCCAAAACTTGTTAAGATTTCTTCTACTTGGTCTGTTGTTACAGCATCTACACCACATCCAAAAGAATTAATTTGCACTAATTCCAAATTATCATGTCTTCCAACAAAATCTGCAGCTGCATACAATCTTGAATGAAACATCCATTGGTCTACAACACGAAGTGGTCTTTCTGGTAATGTTTTATCTGCTACACTGTCTTCAGTTAATACACACATCCCTAAACTTGTAATTAATGTATCAATTCCATGGTTAATTTCTGGATCAACATGATATGGTCTTCCCGCTAATACAATTCCTTGCAAATGATTTTTTTCTATATATGCTAATGTTTCTTTTCCTTTATTATGGATATCTTCTCTACATTTTTGATATTCTGCTTCTGCTTTTGCAATTGCCTCTTTTAATTCTTTTTTTGTAAAATGATATTCCTTAAATTCCTCTAATTCCATCATTCTTTCCATTAATGGTTTTGCTTCAAAAGGTAAAAATGGATTCATAAATTTAATATCGTTTTGTTTTAATTCTTCTACATTGTTTTTTATAACTTCTGCATAAGATATAACAATTGGGCAATTATAGCGATTATTAGCATCTTTATATTCTTTTCTAGAATATGGTATACATGGGTAAAATATCGTTTTTATTCCTTTTTGGATTAAACTAATTACATGTCCATGTGATAATTTTGCAGGATAACATACAGATTCAGATGGCATAGATTCCATACCTTTTTCGTAAATTTTTCTTGTACTTTTTTCGGATAAAATTACTCTAAATCCTAAATTTGTAAATAAGGTAAACCAGAATGGATAGTCTTCATACATATTTAAAACTCTTGGTATCCCAATTGTTCCTCTAGGTGCATCTTTTTCTTCTAATGGTGTATATCCAAAAATTCTCTCATATTTGTATTTCACAAGATTTGGTAACTCTTTATGTGTATTAACAATGCCTTCTCCTTTTTCACATCTGTTTCCTGATATATGTCTTTTTCCATTACTAAAAGTGTTAATGGTTAATTGACAATGATTTTCACATCCATTACATCTTGTATGTGTTATTTTAATATCTAATTTATTGATTTGATCTAAAGTTGCTAATGTAGATTTGTAATCCATGTCCAAATTTGCCTCATATTGTTCACAAGCAAGTAATGCCATACCATAAGCTCCCATTAGTCCTGCAATATCTGGTCTGATAACATTTCTTCCTACAATTAATTCAAACGCTCTTAATACTGCCTCATTGTAAAATGTTCCACCTTGTACAACAATATGACTTCCTAATTTTTTGACATCTCTGATTTTCATAACTTTTTGTATCGCATTTTTGATAACAGAATAAGATAATCCAGCAGATATATCTCCTACGGAATACCCTTCTTTTTGGGCTTGCTTAATTTTTGAATTCATAAATACAGTACATCTTGAACCCAAATCTACTGGATTTTTTGCTTCTAATGCCTCATTTACAAATTCAGATATCTCTAAATTTAAACTTTTGGCAAATGTTTCTATAAAAGATCCACAGCCAGATGAACAAGCTTCATTTAACATGATATTATCAATTGTATTATTCTTTAATTTGATATATTTCATATCTTGTCCACCAATATCGACAATACTGGTGACTTTTGGTTCAAATTTTCTAGCAGCCGTATAATGTGCAATGGTTTCAATTTCATTTAAATCTACATTTAATGCTGTTTGTATTAATTTTTCTCCATATCCAGTTACTCCACTATATCTTATAACTGCTTCTTTTGGTAGTACCTTATATAATTCTTTTAACATTTCAATTACACTTTCTAGTGGTTTTCCCTCATTGCTTTTATATAAAGAATATAATAAGGCTCCCTCTCTATCTGTTACAACTAATTTAGATGTTGTTGAACCAGCATCGATTCCAACAAAACAATCACCTTTATGTTCTGATAATGGCTTTTTCGCTACTTTATCTTTTTCATGTCTTGCTTTAAATTCTTCATATTCTACATTTGTTTTAAATAAAGGTTGTAGAGGTTGTGAAGTTGTATCTTTGGAGATTTTTAAGACCTGTATTTTACTTTTTAATTTTTCTACCGTGATTGGCGTCATATCTTTTGCATCTAAACAAGCACCTTTTGCTACTAACAGATGGGCATCTTCTGGTACAATGGTTTGTTCTGGAGTTAAATGTAATGTTTCTACAAATCTTTTTCTAAGTTCTGGTAAATAACTTAAAGGTCCTCCTAAAAAGGCTACATTTCCTCTAATTGGTCTACCACAAGCTAAGCCACTAATTGTTTGATTTACAACAGCTTGGAAAATAGATACAGCAATATCTTCTTTTGCTGCACCTTCATTTAATAATGGTTGTACATCTGTTTTTGCAAAAACGCCACATCTTGAAGCAATTGGATAAATTGTTTCATATCCTTTTGCTAGTTCATTTAATCCTGCTGTATCAGTATTTAATAATGATGCCATTTGGTCTAAAAAAGCACCTGTCCCACCTGCACAAGTTCCATTCATACGCTGTTCTATGGATTTTCCAAAATAAATAATTTTGGCATCTTCTCCACCTAATTCTATAACGACATCTGTTTGTGGTATATATTTTTCAACTGCTCTTTTACATGCTACCACTTCTTGAATAAATGGTACATCTAAAAATCTAGCTGTACTCATAGCCCCTGAACCAGTTAATGCTATTGTAAATTCTTTGTCTTTATATTTTTCTACTAATTCTTCTAAAACTTTACATACTGTATTTTTCGTATCTGAAAAATGTCTTTCATAGGAAGTATGTATGACTTCTAATTGTTCATTCATCACAACAATTTTTACTGTTGTTGAACCAACATCCATCCCTATATGTACTACTCTATTCATTTACTTATCTCCCCATATATAAATTCAATTCATAATGGCTAATATATCATACTCAAAAATTTTTTTCAAGTTATAATCAACCGTTTTTATTATACATGACAATTGTGAATTTATTGTGAAATTTTTGATTTTATTAAGTTTGATTTTTTGTGCAGATTATGGTATAATGATTATGTAGTCTTGTTGAAACAGCCACAAAAATTATTAGGAGGAATGCATTATGAAATTACGGTTCAACTTGGGAGCAGTAGTAGAACTTTCTTTGCTCCCTGACCCCAGCAAGCAAAAAATCTCTGGAAAGGTCATCTCTGTCACTCCTGACGAAGTTGAGGTTTGTCCTCAACTTCGTGTGTATCCAGCTACCAATCCGTATGGCAGGCTCGATACCACCATATCCGCGGATGTCAGCTACACTTTTCACATCAGAAGAGTACTCATTGCCCATTGGAGATATGTGAATGTGCCGTCCCTGCAAGATGTCGGTTCTGTTGGCGGGCAGAAATTTTCACTGCCTGGCGACTATGAACCTCCTCTTGAAAGTTGTACGATTAATCACTACTCCAGAGATGGATTCTGCAAGGGAGATGGAGCCTATTGTGGCGAAATTATGGAATCTGGTTCCACTATGATGATCATCACTTCTCAAAAAAATGATGATGTGGATGATTCCGGATTGGAGGCGACTCCTTACTAACACCCAAAAAGAGAGAAACACAATATTTGTGGTTCTCTCTTTTGGTTTCTATTCTGTCCTTAATGCTTCTACTGGATCTCTTTTAGCAGCAAATCTTGCTGGGATTAAACCTGCAATCATAGTTAATATAACACTAATAACAACTAATATTATTGCACCACCAACTGGTAATTTTGCAATAGTTGAAATTCCAAACATTGAATGAATAATTAGATTAATTGGTATATCTATTAATAATGTAACACCGATTCCTAATAATCCAGCAACCAATCCTACGATTAGAGTTTCTGCATTAAATACTCTTGAAACATCTTTTTTAGATGCACCAATACTACGCAAAATTCCAATTTCTTTTGTTCTTTCCAATACAGATATATAGGTGATAATTCCTATCATAATAGAAGAAACAACTAAAGATATTCCTACAAAAGCAATTAGCACATAACTTATAACATCAATAATGGTTGATACAGAATCCATCATAATTCCAACAACATCTGTATAATTGATGACATTTTCTTCTTTTCCTTGTTCTGTTTGTTTATTATTATAATCTGTTATGATATTAGATATCCTATCTTTTGATTCAAAGTCTTTTGGATATATGTTGATTGTACTTGGATTGTCTAAATCAACAACACCTAATTTGCTTAAGTTACTTTCATAAGTTGCTGAAGCATTATCTGCATATGTTTGCATGATTTCTGCAAGTTCCGCTTCTGAAAGTGTTGCCATATATGCTCTTTGTTCATCTGATAATTGCGTATAATCAAAAGTTGTATCTGTATCTTCTGGAAATTCTATTCCTGTAAATACATTGATTTCAGGATTTGCTTTTTGTTCTTTTACAATCTCTGTCTCATTTATTTTATTAATAACATACTCTTTAAGTTCTTTGTTGTAACCTACTAAGCCTGCTCCTGAAGAAGAAACCGTTTCTCCATTTGGTTTGATAATTCCTACGATTTGTATTTCTTCTGCATTTTGTACTAATTGCTTCATATACTCTTCATCATCAGACATATCTTGCCATGTATTTCCTACTTTTTGATAATAGTCTGTATTTAATATAATTTTAAATTTATAATTTAAGATATCTTCATAAGAATAACTTTCAACACTATCATCTGAACTTAGTTCTTCTCCATTTTTTATTTTTTCCATTGCTTCACTTAATTCACTGATATCTTTTATTCCTAAAGAATATAATGTATAATCACTTATTTCATTATTCTCATCTACAATTAATACAACTTCATTGTAATTTGTAGGCCATTTACCAGCAACAACATCATATTGAGATTCTAATAATTCCTGATTATCTAACATTTCTGTCCATACATTTGTCTCTGTCATCATTGTTCCACCAGACATCATTGCACTTGATTCTTGCTGAGCTTCTAGCATATTGCCAAAACCTAATTCATTAAATACAATACTTGGATTTACTTGTTGGATATTTCCTTCTTCATCTTGTGTGTAGATATTTAAGTCTAAACCATATTCATACTGTATAGAATTTATATAATTTTTTATATCACTTTCATCACTTTCTAGAAATCTTTTAAATTCTTCTAGATTATTGGTTTGAATTTTGGTAGATACCGTTTCTAATATGTCATTTACAATCTCTCGTGAGTAAATTTTTCCTTCTTCATGTTCTATTTCTTCATTGCCACCCATCATTGATTCCATCATACTTGACATATCAATTGT
The DNA here is from genome assembly GCA_944391755.1 of uncultured Clostridia bacterium. Classification (GTDB taxonomy): domain Bacteria; phylum Bacillota; class Clostridia; order TANB77; family CAG-508; genus CAG-269. The sequence goes on along the minus strand of CALXUT010000033.1, from coordinate 5,089 downwards.
TGCTTCTTGAATGGTTAATGGATAAGATGATAATGTGTCTTCTTCTACTCTGTTAATATAAGATTGCATTCCATGAGATAAAGATAATATTAATGCAATTCCTATAATCCCTATACTTCCTGCAAATGCCGTTAAAAATGTTCTACCTTTTTTGGTCATCAAATTGTTTAAGCTTAAATGTACAGCTGTTCCAAATTTCATGGAAGCTTTTCCTGATTTTCCTTTTTTATTTTTAGCTTTTTCTAAATCTGCATCTGATGCATGATAAGGATTTGAATCATCTGTCACTTTTCCATCTAATAATTTGATAATTCTTGTTGAGTATTTATTAGCTAATTCTGGATTATGTGTTACCATGATGATTAATTTATCTTTTGATATTTCTTTTAATATTTCCATGACTTGTTCACTTGTTGTAGAATCCAATGCCCCTGTTGGTTCATCTGCTAACAAGATATCTGGATCATTGACTAATGCTCTAGCTATTGCCACTCTTTGCATTTGTCCACCTGACATTTGATTTGGTTTTTTATGAATTTGGTCTCCTAATCCTACTTTTTCTAAAGATTCAATCGCTCTCTTTCTTCTTTCTTCTTTGCTCACACCAGATATTGTTAATGCTAATTCCACATTTGACAAGACGGTTTGATGTGGAATTAAATTATAATTTTGAAATACAAAACCAATAGAGTGGTTTCTATAGGTGTCCCAATCTTTGTCTTTAAATTCTTTTGTTGATTTTCCATTTATGATTAAATCTCCTGTTGTATATCTATCTAGTCCACCTATTATATTCAATAAAGTCGTTTTTCCACATCCACTTTGGCCAAGAATAGAAACGAATTCACTTTCTCTAAATTCTATATCTATTCCTTTTAATGCCTTAACTTCATTGTCACCTGATAAGTAATTTTTAGTGATATTTTTTAATTGTAACATTTGTATCCTCCTATAATTTAATCTTTTGTATTTTACTATAGCTATGTGAATTTTATGTGAAAATTCAATTAATTTTACATTTATTTCAAAAATACATACACTTATATTAAATATTGTAGATTTACCTGTTTTTTTATTTCTTTTATTATATAATATAAAAAAGGGGGTAACAGATGAAAATTAGTATAAGTACCAATATAAATAGTAATTTAAAAGATGATGAAATTGAAGTTATTATCAATGCTTCTAATAATTCTGAATATTTGAATAAGATAATTCAAAATATTCAATCTGTTTCTGATAATATAGATACAATTGTTGGATCTAAAGATAATAACCTGTCTATTTTGAATGTTCAAGATATTATCTATTTTTATAGTCGTGAACAAAATAACTATTGTAAAACTAAAACTGGTGTATTTCGCATAAAAAAAAGGTTATATGAACTTGAAGAAAGTTTAGATAAAAAAGCTTTTATTAGAATTTCTAATTCATGTATTGCTAATGTAAATCATATAGAAAGTTTTGACTTGAGTAAAATAGGAAATATCATAATTAAATTTGTCGACGGTTCTAGTGAACATGTTTCCAAAAGAAAAATTTCAAGTATCATGAAATTTTTAAGAGAAAGGGGGAATTAATATGAAAAACACTTTAAAAAATATTATTGTTTCAATTTCTATAGCTTTTCTTGTTTTGACTTTAAGTTATACTCTTATATATAAATCATACAAAACAGAACTCATTAAAATTTTTGAAGAAAACCCAAACCTATTTTATTTAGAAGATACTATCGGTTTTAACGAATATCGTATTATAGCAACTAATACAATAATTGATACCCTAGATACTTACTTAAATTTATTTATTCTTTCTACTTGTATAGGTACTTTAATTGGACTATTTCGTTCTGTTAAAGAACTTTCTATTGTAAAATATATTCTTTTCTTTATATTTGGATATTTATTATATAGTATTATTTGGACAGAATTCGTAGTTATTGTCAACAAATATGTTGGAAATACATACTTTAATAGATTTGACCTGTTTATGAGTGTATTTCCTATAATATCTGTTTCTTTTATATTGCTATATAGTGCTACTGTCGCTGGTATTATATTTAATAATAAACATCAAGTGAAAGAATTAAATGAAAATTTAAAACAACCAAAACCTGTAAAAGATAGTTTATTGAAAAGATTTCATTTTAAAAAAATTATAATCGTTATATCTGTTATAGTATTATTTATTTTCATATTTGTAATTGCTAGAAAAACGATTATTCTAATTAATTACTCGAAGAAAATGAATGAATTGTACAATTGTGAAAATTATTATTATAAAGTAACAAGTGAACCTTCAAATTACACCAATAGTTATGAGAGATGGCGTAAAGATGGTATTATTTTATATAAAACGAATAATTATATTAATTACTTTGATTTGAATACGAAAGAAGGTTTTAGATACAATTTAGAAGATAATACTATTTCTAAATTTGAAAAAAGAAATTTCGAATTATCCATTACTTACAATCCTTTCTTTGTTTTCGACAATATATTCTTTTTGGATACAACTGTAACTTTTTGGAGAACATTTTTCTTATCATTTGAAGTTAATATTAATGAAGAAATATATAATGGAACTAAATGTTATGTTATTACACATAACGGTACTCAACTTTATTTAGATAAAAATACTTATTTACCTTTACAAAAAGTTGAACAATATAATTATAAAAATAAAAACATTGAAAATTATTATTATGAATTTGGCAATGTTACTGATTCTGATGTTTCTAATCCTATTTCTGATTAGCAAAAGGAGGTCCAATATGACCTCCTTTTTAGTTTTTACATCTTATTAAAAATCTGTTTAAACCAATTTTTAATTTTGGTAAAAATTGAATCTTTATATTCTATCAAAGCAACTACTTTTTCTTCTTCTGTTTTTATGTTGGTATTTTTCTTTTTATTTTTAAATATATTATCAGGATTATAAATTTCCCTTTTTGCTTCTTCCATTTGTCTTAAATTTAAGTCTAAAATATTATCTATCTTTTCCTTTACTTGTTTAGAAGCAATATAATTTTTATATAAATTGATTATTATGGCAGCAGTTTCTTTTGAGAATGATGGATTCTCTAAATTATATTCATATTGATAATTATAATCTTTATTTTTAGTGTAATATTCAATTTTTTGTTTTGGTATTTTGCTATAATCATTAATAGGTAGAAATTTTAAAATTTCTAATACTTCCGTATAAGCTCTAGCATAACTTTTATTCATCATCAATCTGCAACTCTCCTTCTTTTTTTACATTCCTATCTTCAATATCTTGAGCTACTGCCGCTTCTTCTGAGGTTACTTGCATTTCTAGTGACTTCTTTGCAATATCTTCCCAAGAAGTCATTCCTGATTCTTTTGCAGCTTTTAGTGTATGTCGATATTTTTTTGGTACTAATGGAGACACATCTGCAAAACTTAAATATTCTGGAGCTATAGCTTCTTTTGTGGTTCTATTAAAATGTGCCATACTTTTATAGATTTTAATTAATTCTTCGACTTTATAATATACACTACTATGTTCTTTCTTTTGTCTTTCTATTCTTTCTTTTTTCTCTTTTTCTATTCTTTGCCTTTGACTTTCATCTTTTTCCATGATTTTTAATTCTAAATGTGAATAACTTGTATCCACATACCCTTCTCTTATTCTTTTTATTTCTCCTGCAAAACTTTCACTATTGAAGAAGTTTTCCTTATCATCATTTAAGCATGCACTTGGAATTAGAATTAATGTTGGAGTTGCACTTTTAAACTTCTCCCAATATTTATCCAAAAAGCCTTTCAAAGCATTTGCATCTGCTTCATTGATATTATAACTTTCAGCTAGTATACCAATGTTTTCAATTACACTCTGGTAATCTCTTTTTAAAAAAGCATCCCCCGTCTCTTGCCTTTCAGCAAGCTGAGCAGCTCCATCACAAAAGCATTTTAGCCATTCTGGTGAATAAAAATAGGTACCTATATTACATGGTTTTTCATCAAAATATATACCATTTTCACATCTTGTATCTGTTGAAACAAATGGAAATAAATATTCTTCCAACCAAGGATTATATTTTCTTATTCTATCTATAATACTATTTATATCTACTGTCATCTGTGTATTATTAATAGGCTTTAATCCTTCTTTCTTTATTTCCTCTGCAATTACACTATTCGTCATGTGATATACTACTCTATTTTGAATTAAATTATTATATACATATTCAAAAATCTCATTTCCATGTTCTTCTATATGTTCTTCATCTATCCCTAATTGTTCTGCCACTGCTTTCACTATAACTTTACTATTTAATCCTTTCCAGGAATTTAATAGTTCTTTAGAAATTTGACTATCTTGCGTTATTACGCAGTACTCAATTATGTTTTCAGCTGTATCTTCAGAAATATCTCCGCCATAAATCTATATGTTTTTTTACTTCTGTACTATTTAATGCTAGAGTAATTATTTCTCCTATATCTTTTTTTCCTTTACTCATTTGTGTTTTCCTCCAACAAATCAATTCATCTATTATAAAGATACAATTATTATAACATTGTTTTTCCTGTTTGAATAGTTGTTATTGAAAAAATTAAAAAGAGAATTCATAAACTGAATCCTCTTTATTTGTTTATTTAATTACATCCACAGCCATTATTATTTTTTTGGTTACTCATATGATTATAACTCATATCATTCATATAAAATTTTTTCTCAGCTAATTTATCTTGTACGCCTCTTAATGCTTCTCCAAATCTTTGGAAGTGAACGACTTCTCTTGCTCTTAAAAAGCGAAGTGGTTCTATTACATCTGGATTATCTCTACATAAATCAATTAATTTTTCATAAGTAGCTCTTGCTTTCTGCTCTGCCGCTAAGTCTTCTTGTAAGTTTGCTATGGCATCACCTTTACATGCAAGACATGTTGCATTAAATGGCATTCCGGCTGCTGATTGTGGATATACATCTACACCATGTGGTGTGTGTTTGTTATCTATCCAAAAGAAAAATATATATGTAACTACTTATTTTGTACGAGAAATTTGATACCTACAATTTTTGTAGGCATTGTTTATTACCTTACAACTTTATTCTGCTTAAA
>CALXUT010000032.1 GCA_944391755.1 uncultured Clostridia bacterium | reverse complement strand
TATATTTCTTTAATTTTAAGAAAAGATATATTAATTATACTAAAAAAACCCATCAAAAAAACTGATAGAATTCTATCAATTTTATTTTGAATTTTTCTATCAGTTTTATTTTAACATTTACATATATTTAGCTTTTTTATGATTTTTTAAATATTCTAACCTTAAATGACCATACTTTCCAATAATATAATCATTTTCGTAATTTTCCTTTTCCAAATATAAGTCAGGAATAAAATAATTTCCATCTTTGTAATTATCTTTACCATAACTAAAACCTCCTAAAATTCAATTTCACTACTTTTAGAACTATAATTTTATATCTATTTAGCTGTCTATAAATACAAATTTTTATAAAGTGTACTTAACTCGTTACGCTTGTTATTTAATAGCACAAAATGGAGATAGCAGAAAAAAAGTAATTGCCCTTGCTCAAACATATTTTGCAGTTCAAACTAGAAAACAAGAAATTAGTGAAAAGGAATATAACTTACTCACCGAAGATGAAAAAAGATTTTATTAAAGAGTTTTAACAAGAAAAGGTAATTATTCGCTTAATCAAACAGCAAAAAATGCAGGAGTTAAAAATTTTGACAAATTTCATAATGCTGGTTATAAAAGCAACTAGAAAAAGAAAATAAAAAAGACCTTAAAACAAAAATAAAAATTTAATTACAATTATCTCAAAAGTTAAGTTTGACAAGTTAATATTTTATGTTACAATATATTTAACTTAGCAGGAGGCGGAGAGTTCACCATTGTGGAGCTCCAACATTAAATTGTTATGCCTCTTGCTCGTTTTTTATATAAAGAATTTTTTAATACCTGTAGATTAAGGTAGAAAATTTTCAGTTTTCTACCTCAATTAGTTTACTAAATCACAAGATTATTCATTAAATCAGATAATTTTGTAGATAAACTTAATGTAAAATCTAAAGTACGATAATATTTATACAGAGTATCTTTGTCCAACGAATATTTATTTGAAAAAGGAACTTCAAACATATCATAAGTGGAAAATCTAATATATATAAATTTTTCCTTAATCGTTATTTCAAAATTAACTTTAAATTCATTATAAAAATCTAATATCATTTCTATTACTTCATGAGTCAATATTTGTAAAGAAATAATTTGATTGTTAGAATAAACATCAAATATGTTTTCAAATTCGGTTGAATCTATTTTGGTCTTTATATTGTAATAATTTTCTCTTCGTTCATATAAACTCTCTTTATTATCATAGCTACTATTTTTTGTTATATATAGCCTATCTTTAAATGACGAATTAGTTTCAATAAATGCAAAAAGACCATTAAAAATAGGTGTTTCAGATTGATAACCATAGGAATCCGTATATAAATGTTTTATGAATACTTCTGCCATATTAAATTTGCAATTGTTTGATAAAAGACCATATACTAAATCATTAGAATGATATAAATTGGATGAGTACCAAGGTATAAATTCACCATTAATGAATAGTTCTTTATCTAAGCCAGAGTTTGGCTCATATTGTAAATTTCTATTAAAAGATTGGATTAAAGGAGTTATTATTTTTTCTTTATAAGTTTCTTGGTAAATATCCATTGCAGTTCTATTCTTAGATTTTTTGGAAGTAAATTTACGAAAAATAATAATAGAGAAAGCCAAAAATAAACCTATCATTAATAATGATTGGAAAATTATAACAATGTGAATAGAAGAAACATCAATAAAAGAGATTAAGAAAAATGGAAAAGTCATTGTAATAATAGTTAATATAATAAATAATATAATGGATGATACTAAAGAAATGTTTTTTCGATTTTTTTCATGTAATGCTTTTTTTCTCAATTCTTCTAACTGAAAGATATTTTCATTAACTAGATTGTCATAGATTTCTTCAAATTCTTGCCTATTATACATAACACCCTCCTATATCCATAAAAAGTATAACATAAAAAAATATATATTGAAAATAAATATTACAAAATTATTCTAAAAAATTTTAAAAAAATATATAAATTTATAAAAAAATATAATATAATAATGTTGTTAAAAAAGGGGGAAAGAATATGTATTGTGAAAAATGTGGAAATGAAATAAAAGAAGGAGAAAAATTTTGTGCTAAATGTGGAAATAATTTAGAGCAAGAAGAAATAAAAAAAGAGAATACAACTGAGAAAGCAACAGACTATGTACAAAAAAATGTTGAAAATAAACAACCAATGCAAATTGTAAAATTGGTGTTATATATTTTAGCAATAGTAATAGTCGTAATGGCTTTTAGTAGTGCAGGGACAATAGCAGAAGCAAGTAATGATATGCAAAATCTTAGATCAGTAAGTGGAGAAACAGTTGCTGAAGCATATTATCAATATTATGGTACATTTTTAGAGGGATTAGCAACAATGATAAGAGCACTAGGAATAACCTGTGGAATCATCGTAGGATACATAGGAAGAAAAATAAAATAGGAGTATAATATGTTTTGTAGTAAATGTGGAAAAGAAGTTAATGATAATGCTGCTTATTGTAGAAATTGTGGAAATAAATTAAAAAATACAAAAAAATATGATTTTAAAAGTTGGATGAAAAATTTTAAAATTGTATTAATAATATCTATTATTGGCATGATTATAACGGCTTTAACATCTTCTGGGACAGGTTTCATAAATGTAATATGGCAAATTTCTAGAATAGTAACAATATTAGCCATATCCATAGACATTATTTTGTTTTTAGTATGTACAGTAATTTCTATAAAAAATAAAGAAAAAGTGCCAATTTGGTTTACTATCATACAAGGAATTATTCTTGCTTTTATTATTATTAATGCAATCGCAGGCTATATTGATAAAAAACAAAAAGAAAGAATAGAGGAAAATATAAAAAATTATAATTATCAAACAAAAAATTCAAGTTATATAACATTAGATGAATTTAATGAAGTACAAATAGGAATGACATATGACGAAGTTGTAGAAATTATAGGAGGAGAAGGGGATTTGATAGTGCAAGATGCATATACGCAAACTTATTCATGGGAGCCAGCATCTAGTAGTGATATGTATTCTGTTACAATGACATTTAATAATGGAATATTATCAAGTAAAATGAAAATTTAATGATATAACACAAAGGAGGACAATATGTTTTGCACAAAATGTGGTAAAGAAATAAAAGAAGGAGATACTTTTTGCACAAATTGTGGTCAAAAAGTTGAAAAAAATACCAAAAATACTTCTCCAGCAAACACAAAAAATACTAAAAAAATCACCATATTTGTAATTGTTATTATTTTAGTATTGATGGGAATTGCGGCAGGTGTCTTGTATTTTTATAGTAATAATGAACAAGAAAATACCAATACTATAAATGACGAAAATGCCAATATAAAGGATAACGAAAATACGAATCCAAAAGCAGAAACATCCAAAATAGAAATTGGAAAAAAATATGAATGCACAAGTAGTGGAATGGTAGGATATATCCAATTTACATCAGAAACAGATTTTGAAATGGAATTAGGAGCTATAGCATCAGAGAATGAAATAAAAAAAGGAACATATAAAATACAAGAAAATATAATTATATTAAATATAACCTATGATAGTAATTATGATTATTTGGAATATACAGAAAATAATGAAGAATTTGAACCATATACGGAAGAAATCTCAATTATTAAAGAAAATCAATTAGCATATACTAATCAATATAATGTCACATTTATATTTGTAAAAGATGATGAAGTTCAAGAAAATCCAATTGCAACAATGAAAGTAAAAGATTATGGTACAATAAAAATAGAACTATATCCTGAAAAAGCACCACAAACGGTTAGTAATTTTATAGCATTATCTAATAGAGGATTTTATGATGGATTGAAATTTCATAGGATTGTAAAAGACTTTGTCATACAAGGTGGAGATAAAAATGGAGATGGAACTGGATCAGCAATGCTATCAGACTTAATGGAAAATGGGGCAGATAAAGAATATTGTATTAAAGGTGAATTTTATGCAAATGGAGTGAATAATGACTTAACATTTGAAGAAGGAGTTATTGGAATGGCAAGAAGTGATTACACTGCATATTCACCATCATTACAAGAACAATCTTATAATTCAGGAAGTTCTCAATTTTTCATTATGACAAGTTCCAATAGTGC